>DATIMB010000248.1:0-2866 GCA_035475875.1 Micrococcaceae bacterium | reverse complement strand
CTTCCGGTAGGCCTCCAGGCGCAGCCGCTCCCCCGGCACGTAATCGTGCGGCAGATGGGCGTTCACCGGCAGCTCGATCTTCATCTCCGCCGGCCGTTCCTCCGCCTCGCCGCGGTAGTCCGCCACGGCCTCTCCCACCAGCCGGATGTACAGGTCAAAACCCACGCCCTGGATGTGCCCGGACTGCTCGCCGCCCAGCAGGTTACCGGCACCGCGGATCTCAAGATCCTTCATGGCCAGCTGCATGCCCGCGCCCAGCTCGTTGTGCGCCGCCACCGCCTTGAGCCGCTCCAGCGCCACCTCGCCCAGCGGCTTGTCGAAGGGGTAGAAGAAGTACGCGTACGCCCGTTCGCGGCCGCGTCCCACCCGGCCGCGCAACTGGTGCAGCTGGGACAGGCCGTAGTTGTCCGCCCGGTCCACGATCAGCGTGTTCGCGTTGGAGATGTCGAGCCCGGTCTCGATGATGGTGGTGCAGACCAGCACGTCGAAGCGCTTCTCCCAGAAGTCCACGATGATCTGTTCCAGCCGGTGCTCGCTCATCTGCCCGTGCGCCACCGCCACCCGCGCCTCCGGCACGAGCTGTTGGAGGTGCGCCGCGGTGCGTTCGATCGAGGACACCCGGTTGTGCACAAAGAACACCTGCCCCTCACGCATCAGCTCGCGCCGTATCGCCGCGGACGCCTGCTTGTCCGTATACGCGCCGACATAGGTCAGCACCGGATGCCGCTCCTCCGGCGGGGTAGCCAGCGTGGAGGTCTCGCGGATCCCGGTCAGTGACATCTCCAGGGTGCGCGGGATAGGCGTGGCGCTCATGGCCAGCACGTCCACGTTGGTGCGCATCTTCTTCAGCGCCTCCTTGTGCTCCACGCCAAAGCGCTGCTCCTCGTCCACGATCACCAGACCCAAGTCCTTGAACTGGGCCTCCTTGGAGAGCAGCCGATGGGTGCCGATGACGACGTCGACGGCGCCGCTGCGCATCCCCTCCATGGTGTCCTTGGCTTCCTTGCCCGTCTGGAACCGGGACAGCGGTTTGACCCTCACCGGAAAGCCGGAGAAGCGTTCGCTGAACGTCTCCATGTGCTGCTGCGCCAGCAGCGTGGTGGGCACCAGCACGGCCACCTGCTTGCCGTCCTGCACCGCCTTGAACGCGGCCCGCACCGCAATCTCCGTCTTGCCGTATCCCACGTCGCCGGAAACCAGGCGGTCCATAGGGATTTCCCGCTCCATGTCCGCCTTGACCTCATTAATGGTGGTCAGCTGGTCCGGGGTCTCCACATACGGGAACGCCTCCTCCAGCTCGCGCTGCCAGGGCGTGTCCGGGCCGAAGGCGTAGCCGCGGGAGGCCATCCGGGCGGAATACAGCCGGATCAGTTCGCCGGCAATCTCCTTGACCGCCTTGCGGGCCTTGTTCTTGGTGTTGGCCCAGTCCGAGCCGCCCATCTTGCTCAGCGCCGGGGCGTCCCCGCCCACATAGGCCGTGACCTGGTCCAGCTGGTCCGTCGGGACAAACAGCCTGTCGCCCGGGGCGCCACGTTTGGAGGGGGCGTACTCCAGCACCAGATATTCGCGCAGCCCTACACCGCCGGCGGCGCCGGAACCGGTGGAGACCTTGCGCTGGATCAGCTCCACGAACTTGCCCACGCCGTGCTGCTCATGCACCACAAAATCCCCCGCATGCAGCTGCAGCGGATCCACGGCATTGCGCCGTTTGGAGGGCATCTTCCGCATATCCCGGGTTGAGCTCACCGACGCCCGGCCCAGGAGGTCCGCTTCGGTCAGCAGTCCCAGCTTCAGTCCGTCAAAGACAAATCCACGGCCGACGGCGGCGGTGGTCACCTCGATGATGCCCGCCTGCGGCGGATCCTCCAAGGAGTCCACTCGGGCGGCCGGGATCTCCGCCTCGTGGAACAGCTCGGCCAGCCGCTGCGCCGGTCCGGGTCCGTCCGTGGCCACCACAATGCGCCATTGGTCCCGTACCCGGGAGCCGATGAATTCGAGCATTTCGGCCACGTCACCCTGGTAGCCGCGGGGTTCGCGCGCCGGCAGATTCAGCACGTCGACATCGAGCACCAGCTCTTCGTCCGGGTTAAAAGAGGTAATGGACCACCAGCTCAGCCCCGCGGCGAGCGCATCGGAACGGGTATCCGCCAGCGATTTGAAGCTGGCGGCGGCCAGATCAATGCCCTCCTGTCCGGCCAGGTCCAGTGGCGCCACCCCGCCTTCCGACGCGGTGGACCACGCGGCCTCCAGGAACTCCTCGTTGGTGGATTCCAGGTCATGGGCCCTGGCCCGCACCTTCTCGGGTTCAATCACCACCGACACCGAACCCGGCGGGAACTGCGCTGCCAGCGGCACCATCGCGTCCACCAGGGCCGGTGCCAGCGATTCCATCCCCTCGACAGCAATCCCACCGGCGATCTTCTCCAGCATTCCGGCAGCGGCCGGCATCCTGTCCTTGAGCTTCGCGGCCCGGCTCATCACCTCGGGGGTGATCAGGATTTCCCGGCAGGGCGGCGCGTACAGCGTGGTCGGATGCCCGGCGCCGCTGTCCGCCGAGGCCGCCAGCGAGCGCTGGTCAGCCACCGAGAACCAGCGCATCTGGTCCACCTCATCGCCAAAGAACTCCACCCGGATCGGGTGGTCCTCGGTCGGCGGAAACACGTCCAGGATCCCGCCGCGGACGGCAAACTCGCCACGGCGGGTCACCATGTCCACCCGCGAGTAGGCAGCATCGGCCAGCCGGTGGACCAGCTCCGTGAAGGGAACCTCATCCCCCACCGAGATCGTCACGGGCACCAGCTCACCCAGTCCCGCCACCAGCGGCTGCAGCACTGCCCGCACCGGTGCCACCACCACGCGAAGGGGC
>DATIMB010000247.1:0-2564 GCA_035475875.1 Micrococcaceae bacterium | reverse complement strand
GACTGCAGCTGCGCCTGGCGGGCTGTGCCCGCGAGCCGCCAGCGGATCAGCAACGGGTCAAAGACGTTCCAGCTGGAGGCCTCCAGGATGGTCACCCCGACGTTCCGGCGGGAGGAGACCATGCCCAGGGTCTCCAGTACGCGCAGCCCTTCGCGGACCACCGAACGGGAGCTGGCGAACCTGGCCTCGAGCTCATCGGAGCGCAGCACGGCTCGGGGCGGCAGTTCGCCGCCGGTGATCTGCAGACCCATCTGCTCCACGAACCTGCTGTGCTGGCTGGCGGTGTACTTCTGCGCGGGCTTCATGGCCACCCCTTCCTTGCGGTAGCTGGAGACCGGCCTTTCCGGACCGCCCCAAGCAGCGCCGGACGGTATCCGGTGTCTTCGATGAGTCTATCCCCGGCCGGAGTGTTTGTCTGATCACACGT
Source organism: Micrococcaceae bacterium (assembly GCA_035475875.1). Classification (GTDB taxonomy): domain Bacteria; phylum Actinomycetota; class Actinomycetes; order Actinomycetales; family Micrococcaceae; genus Arthrobacter_M. The sequence continues at coordinate 2,137 of DATIMB010000247.1, read as the reverse complement.
AGTAAGAATGAGCGTAAATACGGTTTGTACAAGCGCCAGTTTTGATAAATCGCATTTATTGCATAATCTCACTCACACACTGATTTTCCAGGGTTGGCTACCGTCGCTGTCGGCGGGGCGGCCCTCGGGAACCGATCGGACCAGTAACCGCTAAAGGAACCACTTGTGAAATCCCTCGCTCTGATGGCTGCGGCGCCGCAGCCGTGGTCGGGCCACGACACCCAGTTGATCGTCGTTGCGGCCATTGGTATCGCACTGATCGTGCTGCTGATTGTCAAAGCCAAGCTGCACCCTTTCCTGTCCCTTGTCCTGGGTTCGGCCTTCGTCGGCCTGGCATCCGGCGTCGAGCTCGGCAAGGTCGTCACCAATTTCGAAACCGGCGTCGGGGGGACACTCCAGGAGGTCGGCCTGCTGATTGCCCTGGGCGCGATGCTCGGGAAACTTCTGGCTGATTCCGGCGGCGCCAACCGGGTGGTGGATACGCTGCTCTCCAAGGTTTCCGGTGCTGCTGTGCCCTGGGCCATGGCGTTAGTGGCTGTGATCATCGGCCTGCCGATGTTCTTTGAGATCGGCCTGGTGCTGCTGCTGCCCGTTATCGTGCTGGTGGCCCAGCGCTCCAACGCCAAGCTCATGCGTATCGCCATTCCCGCCCTGGCCGGTCTTTCCGCTTTGCACGGCCTGGTGCCTCCGCACCCCGGACCGCTGATTGCTATCCAGGCCGTGGGCGCCGAACTCGGAACCACGCTGGCCCTGGGCCTGCTGATCGCCATCCCCACCGTGATCATCTGCGGTCCACTGTTTTCCGTCCTCGCTGCGAAGTGGGTGCCGGTCGGGGCCCCCGCGGTCGCGGGCGGCATCAACACGAAGGACACCGGCGTCGATCCGGACGTGAAGCGCCAGCCGTCCTTCCTGGTTACCGTCCTGACGATCATCTTCCCTGTGGTGCTGATGCTGGCCAAGGCGCTGGTGGACATCCTCAATCCCGATGCCAAACACCCGACGATGGTGCGCTCGGTCTTCGACTTCATCGGTGAGCCTCTGGTGGCGATGACCCTGGCCGTCCTGCTTGCCCTGGTCACCTTCGGCTACGCCGTGGGGTTGAAGGGAACCAAGCTCGGTGGCAAGATCGGCGCCAGCGTGGGCCCGATTGCCGCCGTTATCCTGATTGTGGGCGCCGGTGGCGGGTTCAAGCAGACGCTGATCGGGGCCGGCGTGGGCGACGCGGTGGCCAAGTGGGCCACCGGGGCGCACCTGTCCGTCCTGGTGCTCGGGTACCTGATCGCCGTCGGCCTGCGGCTTGCCACCGGATCCGCGACGGTTGCCACCATCACCGCCGCGGGCATTGTTGCACCGCTGGCCGGCTCGCTTTCTCCGACGCATACCGCGCTGCTGGCCCTGGCCGTTGGCGCCGGCTCGCTGTTCCTTTCGCACGTCAACGATGCCGGATTCTGGCTGGTCAAGGAGCTATTCGGCCTGACGGTCGGACAGACCTTCAAAACCTGGTCCGTCATGGAAACAGCGCTCTCGGTGGTCGGGTTCGCCTTCGTGATGTTGTTGTCGGTCCTGATCTCGTAGGCGATATGGATCATCAGGGACAGCAGCCGGTGCTGGTCATCATGGGAGTCTCTGGCTCGGGAAAATCAACCGTCGCAGGTATCCTGGCGGGTCAACTCGGCTGGGACCTGGAAGAGGGTGATGACCTGCACCCGCCGGAAAACGTGGCCAAGATGGCCGCCGGACATCCGCTGACGGATGAGGACAGGTGGCCTTGGCTGGACACGATCGCGTCGTGGATCATCGAGCACACCATGGCGGGCATCCCGGGCATCATCACCTGTTCGGCGCTGAAGAAGATCTACCGCGACCGGCTGCGGGAGAAGAACGTGGTTTTTGTCTTCCTCTCCGGATCCAAGGAACAGATCGGCCGGCGGCTGACCACCCGGATGGACCACTTCATGCCGCCGTCGCTGCTGGATTCCCAGATCGCGACCCTGGAGCCGCCGACGCCGGATGAGAACAGCATCGTCATCGACGTCGGGCGGACACCGGCCGAGGAGGCCGCCGAGGTGGTCAGGGGCCTGGGACTCAGCCCTGCGGCGGGGACCACGGCCCTGGGCCATCCGCAACCCGGAGGATC
>DATIMB010000246.1:0-5602 GCA_035475875.1 Micrococcaceae bacterium | reverse complement strand
CGCGATATTGGAGGCTATGGTCTGCGGATTCTCCCCCTCGGTGACCAGCCGGAACGAGGCAATGATGGCCGGGGAAATGATCATCGCAACGGCCATCGTCTCGCCCAGCGCGCGGCCCAGGCCCAGCAGGATGGCGCTGAGCACGCCCGAGCGGGCATAGGGGAACACGGCCAGCCGGACCATTTCCCAGCGCGTGGCTCCCAGCGCCAGCGCGGCCTCCTCGTGCAGCCGGGGTGTCTGCAGGAAGACCTCCCGCGAGATGGAGGTAATGATCGGCAGCACCATGACCGCCAGCACCACCGCCCCGGTCAGAATGCTGGACCCGGTGGAGGTGACCTTGCCGCCGAAGAGCGGGAGCCAGCCAAGGTATTCATTCAGCCAGTCCTGCAGCGGGAGCAGGAAGGGGCGCATCACCAGGATGCCCCACAGTCCAAAGACCACCGAGGGCACGGCAGCGAGCAGGTCCACGATGTAGCCCAGCAGGTTCGCCAGCCGGCGCGGGCTGTAGTGCGAGATGAAGAGCGCGATGCCTACCGCCACCGGCGCGGCCAGGACCAGGGCAATCACCGAGGCCCAGACCGTGCCGAAGGCCAGCGGGCCTACGTAGGCCCAGAACGACCCGAAACCACCGGTGACCCCGGCCTTCAGCTCCGCGGTGGCGGACCAGTTGGTAACGATCGCAGGCAGCGCCCGGATTATCAGGAACAGCGCCACGCCGGCGAGGATCACCATAATGGAGACCGCCGCAGCTGTGCTGAGGAGCTTGAAGATCCGGTCGCCCGGCCTGGATATAGCACTCACTGCGGTCAGGAGACCTTCTTCAGCGTGTCCTGGATCTTCGCCGCCAGCTCCGCCGGGAGCGGTGCCGATCCGGCGTTCTTGGCGGCGATCTTCTGACCCTGGTCGCTGACGATGTAGCCGACGTAGGCGGTGGCGAGTTTGGCCTGCTTTGCATCCTTGAACTGCGTGCAGAGGATGTCGTAGGAGATCAGTGGGATCGGGTAGGCGTCCGGGCCGGTCAGCTTGGTGTAGTCGATGTCCTGGGCCAGGTCGCCGGGGACGGTGCTCTTGGCAGGTGCGACGGCGGTGGCGATCGCCTTGGTGACGCCGTCCTGGCTGAAGTCGACGTAAGCATTCCCGGCCTTGATGGAAGCGGACTTCAGCGAGCCGATGGCGCTGTGGTCCGCGTAGCCGATGGTACCGTCGCCGGCCTTGACCGTGTTGACCACACCGGAGCCACCCTGCTGGGCGGAGGAGCCCGCGATCGGCCACTTGTTGCTGACCGGGCTGGTCCAGACGGAGGGGGCAACCTGATGCAGGTAGTTGGTGAAGTTCTGCGTGGTGCCGGATCCGTCGGAGCGCGTCACCGTGGTGATCGCGGTGCCCGGCAGCGTCACACCCGGATTGTCGGCCTTGATGGCCGGATCATCCCAGGTCTTGATCTGCTGGTTGAAGATCCTGGCGATGGTGTCCGCGGAGAGCTGCAGCTTGTCCACGCCCTTGACGTTGAAGACCACCGAGACGCCGTCCAGGTAGACGGGCAGGTTGACCGCGCCCCCGGTGCCGCAGACACCCTGCGCCTTGCTGGCCTGGTCGGCGCTGAGGTACGCGTCCGAACCGGCAAAGTCATAGGAGCCGGCGGTGAAGTTGGTGACGCCGCCGCCGGAGCCCTGGGACTTGTCATAGTTGACCGTCACGCCGGCTGCCTGCGCCTTGAAGCCCGCGGTCCATGCGGCCTGGGCGTTCGCCTGCGCGCTGGAGCCCCCGGCGGTGATGGTACCTGCCAGGCTGGCGTAGTCCGCACCGGCCGCCGTTCCTGCCGTGGACGACGCGGAGCCGCCATCGGCGTTCGAACCGCCGCCGCACGCGCTCAACGCCAAAGCGCCGACCGCCATAACTGCCGCAGCGCGGCCAAAGCGAAGAACCTTCACTGGTGTTGCCCCTTCCGAGGGAGTAGCTGACATACCTAAATAAGCTCCGACAATTCGAAGCTAGGCTTGCCAGGTAACGGGACTGGCCACGCAAGGTGAACGGACGGTGAATACGGAAGGACCATTCGTGGACAGTGCCGGGGCTGCCTGCCCATAGAGTTAGAGGATGCCGACAGGAAAGCGCCCCGCCGCATTTGGCTTCCTGGAATCACGGACCCGGACCGGGCTGCGGCGCAGTTCCACCTCGCTTGTCCCGGCCGTCCAGATCACCGTCTGCGCGGTAGCCGCGTACGCGTTCGCGCAGTACGTCCTGGGCCACAACGGCCCGCTCTTCGCCGCCACCTCCTCCATGATTGCCCTGGGCTTTTCCCGCGATCCGCGCCTGCGCCGCGTGCTGGAAGTGGGTATCGGCTGCACCCTGGGCATTGTGGTGGGGGACCTGCTGCTGGGCTGGCTGGGTTCTGGCATCTGGCAGGCGGCGCTGGTGCTGTTCTTCTCCATCATGCTGGCCCGGTTCCTGGACAGCGGCAATATCTTCACCACGCAGCTGGGCCTGCAGTCGCTGCTGGTGGTCCTGCTGCCCGTCCCCGCCGGCGGGCCCTTCACCCGCAGCCTGGACGCCGTCGTCGGCGGCTGCTTTGCCCTTGCCGTGGCGTTCCTGACCCCGCACGATCCGCGTGCCCAGCCGAAAAACGATCTGAACAAGCTGCTGGAGCAGCTGGCCAAGGTCCTGCGCGAATGCTCAGAGGCCCTGGCGCACAGCGACTCCACGCGGGCCTGGCACGCGCTGGTCCGTGCCCGCAGCTGCCAGCCGCTGGTGGACCGGATGCGTACCTCGCTGCGCTCCTCCGGCGAGGTGACCCGGCTCTCCCCGGCCTACAGGCGTTTCCGCGGCGAGATCGGCGGACTGGGGGACTCGCTGGACCATATTGACCTGGCGCTGCGCAACAGCCGCGTCTTTGCCCGCCGGCTCACCAGCGCCATCAACAACTCTGCGCTCTCGGACGAAGGCATCGAGGGGATTTCGCAGCTGCTGACGGACACCGCTGACGCCATCGACGAGCTGGCCATCGGCCTCTCCGACCCGCAGCAGCACGCCCGCGATGTGCAGTTGGACAACGCCCGCCGGAACCTGTCCGTCGTCGCGGGCCGGCTGCACCCGAAGAAGCTGGGCATCGTCCGGCTGGAGGGGGAAACGGTGGTGATGCTGTTCCGGCCGCTGATGGTGGACCTGCTGCAGGCGGCCGGGATGGACAGGGAGGAAACCCGGGACCTGCTGCCCCAGATCTAGTGCCTACCCGCGGTACCGGCTGCAATAGGGGACTCTACCCCGTAGCCACGGTACCGGCCGCAATCCGGGGCTCTACCCCGTACCCGGGGTACCGGCCGCAATATAGTGAACCGGTTAGGCGTCCGGACCGCGCGGCATTAACGTGGAGAGCGACCATCCCGAGCGGCCGAGAGACCTGGATCAGCGACGCCGCAGCAACCTGTCCCGACAGGTGCTACTGCCAGGACCGATGGAAAGGATCCACCATGCCTGCCACCCCGCAGCCAGCCGCCCCGTCACCGTCGCCCGCTTCGTCGTCGTCGTCGTCGCCCGCTTCGTCGTCGTCGAACACTGACCATATCCGCGTCACCCATGCCGGCTCGCTGCCCCGCACCCCCGAACTGCTGGCCGCCAACGCCGCCAAGGAAGCCGGCGGTATCACCGAGGAGTTCCAGCAACTGCTCAGCGATTCCGTCGTGGACCTGGTCCGCCGGCAGAAGGATCTGGGCATCGACATCCCGAACGACGGCGAATACGGGCACACCATGTCCTCCTCCGTCGATTACGGGGCCTGGTGGAACTACTCCTTCGCCCGGCTGGGCGGGCTGGCTCCCACCGACGTGGACCGCTGGGCCGATTCAACGGTCCACCGCTCCTCCCCCGGGCACATTGTGCTCACCTCCTTCCCGGACCGCCGCGACCGGCAGGCCTTCAACCAGGCCTACAACGACCCGTCGTCGGGCATCCTCAGCCACCGCAAATCCGTTCCCCAGCCAAAGGTGGTGGGTCCGCTGACCTACACCGGTCAGGAGCTGGTGGCCTCCGACATCGCCAACCTGAAGAAGGGGCTGGACGCCGCCGGCCTGAAGCAGGGCTTCATCGCCGCGTTGTCCCCCGGATCCTGCTCCAGGGTGGCCAACGAGTACTACCAGGACGAGGAGGAGTTCCTCTACGCCTGCGCCGACGCCATGCGCGAGGAGTACAAGGCGATCATCGACGCCGGGCTCACCGTCCAGATCGACGACCCCTCGCTGGCCGAGAGCTGGGACCAGATCAACCCCGAGCCCAGCCTCCAGGACTACCTGAAATTCGTCCAGTTGCGCGTGGAGGCCACCAACTACGCGCTGCGCGGCCTGCCGCAGGAACAGATCAGGCTGCACGTGTGCTGGGGATCCTGGCATGGCCCGCACACCACTGACATTCCGTTCGCGGACATCGTGGATTCGGTGCTGCAGATCAACGCCGGGGCCTATTCGTTCGAGGCCGCCAATGTCCGGCACGAGCATGAATGGCGGATCTGGGAGGACACCAAGCTCCCGGAGGGCAAGTCCATCATTCCCGGCGTCGTCTCGCATGCCACGAACGTCGTGGAGCATCCTGAGCTGGTCGCGGACCGGATCGAACGGTTCGCGCGCCTGGTGGGGCGTGAAAACGTCATTGCGTCCACCGACTGCGGGCTGGGCGGCCGGGTACACCCGCAGATCGCCGTCGCCAAGCTGGAGGCGCTGGGCCGCGGGGCGGAGATCGCCACCCGGCGGCTCTGGGGATAGGGCGCGGCTTTGGGGATAGGGCGCGGCTTTGGGGATAGGGAGCGGCTTTGGGGGCAGGGCCTGCTGCGCCGGGTTAGGCCGGCTCCCCCTCCTACGGCCGGCTCCCCGATAATGTCGGCGGCCGCCATTAGGCTGGCAGGATGGCAGCAAAAACCGCACGCAGCAGCAGGACCACCGGCCACGGCTACAAATGCGCCGAGTGCGGCTGGAGCACAGTAAAGTGGGTGGGCCGCTGCGGCGAGTGCCAGGCCTGGGGCAGCGTGGAGGAGACCGGCGCGGTCACGGCACGGACGACGGCGGCCACCTCCGTGGCTGTTCCGGCACCTCGGATTGGGGACGTCGATGCGACGGCGGCCGCCTATCTGCCAACAGGAGTGGCGGAGCTCGACCGCGTGCTGGGCGGCGGCGTGGTGCCCGGTGCGGTGATCCTGCTGGCCGGCGAGCCGGGAGTGGGCAAATCCACCCTGCTGTTGGATGTCGCAGCCAGGTTCGCCCGCAATGAGGACCGCGCGCAGACCCGCGACGTCCTTTACATCACCGGCGAGGAATCCGCAGCACAGGTTAAGCTTCGCGGGGAGAGAATCGGCGCGCTGGCGGAAACCCTTTACCTGACCGCTGAGTCGGATCTGGGCTCCGCGCTGGGGCAGGTGGAAAAACTCGGCCCGCAACTGTTGGTGGTGGACTCCGTGCAGACGCTCAGCAGTGCCTCGGTGGAGGGCAGCGCCGGCGGGGTGACCCAGGTCCGGGAGGTCACTGCCTCCCTGATCGCGGCCGCCAAGCGTCTAAATATGACGACGCTGCTGGTGGGCCACGTGACAAAGGATGGGTCCATCGCCGGTCCCCGGCTGCTG
>DATIMB010000245.1:0-1827 GCA_035475875.1 Micrococcaceae bacterium | reverse complement strand
CGGGCGAAGGAAGCGGTAAAGGACTCCAACACGGTGAGGGCATCGGCCAGCACCGCCGTCCCTCCACCGCGCTCAAGCTCCACCGAATCCATAACCACGACGCTACCGGCCCGCAACCGGCAACATCAGAGACAAACCCCGCCAAGTGCACCCACACCGACCAACCGCACCTGTGGAGGAAAAGTCACGGGAAAGCGGACCAAAAATAGGACCAAAGAGGCCAGCGGGCAAGCGCAAAAAATGCAGGAACCCTCAACGGGAAAATCGCTGGGTTGCTACAGGACGTAAGTCGCTCGTCAATCGTCAGAGGAAGCCAGCATCCAGCGACAGCGAACGGCGAACGGCGAACGGCGATTCACCATACCTCGCCACACTGACTACGCTGCCGCCCACTTCAGCCGGCCGGTACGCCGGTCCATCAGCTGGCGTAGCCCCTCGGGAACAGCGTGCGCCGGCGACCCGCGGTCCTCACCGTCAGCTGCCTTACCGGCTCGGGTCGTCGCGGCCCTGCACGCAGCTAGCTGTATTGTCCGCCGTCGCCCCCAAGCTAGCCGCCGTCGCCCCTCTCGAAGCCAACCGGCCGCCGTCGCGCCTTCCAAAGCCGCCGCCGTTGGGGTTAGCCGCGCCGCTGCCGGTCGCCCCTCCCCAAGCCAACCCGCCGCCGTCGCACCTCCCGAAGTCAGAAGGCCGTCGCACCTCCTGATGCCAGAGAAGCTAGACCCGAGCCAGCCCCGCGGCCTCCGCCAGCAGCTCCACGGACCGCAGCCGGGTGGCAACCCCCTGGCTCTGGTGGGCCACGATCAGCTCGTCCGCGTCGGCGTGCTTCGTGAACTCCTCCAGATAGTCAAGAACCATCTCCGGCGTCCCCACGGCCGAATACTTCACCATCTGGGCCATGTGCTGGCCCTGCGGGGACTCCAGGATCAGGTCCGCCTCCTCGTCGCTGAAGCTCCGCCCGCCGCCCAGGAACAGGGACACCCTGGCGCGCAGCGTCGCCTGGAACATCTCCTGCGCTTCGGCAGCGGTGTCGGCCGCCACCACGTTCACGCCTGCGATGACGTACGGCTCGGCCAGTTGTGCGGAAGGCTGGAATTCGCGCCGGTAGATGGCCACGGCGTCCCGCAGGGCATTGGGCGCAAAGTGCGAGGCGAAGGCGTATGGCAGGCCCAGGGCGGCGGCCAGTTTCGCGCCGAACAGGGATGATCCCAGGATATACAGCGGCACGTTCGTGCCCTTGCCCGGGGTTGCCTCCACACCCTGGATCCGGGTGGGACCGGTCAGGTAACCCTGCAGTTCCAGCACGTCCTGCGGGAAGCTGTCCGCCGACGACGGGTCCCGGCGGAGGGCCCGCATGGTGTTCTGGTCGCTGCCCGGCGCCCGGCCCAGCCCCAGGTCGATCCGGCCGGGATGCAGGGTTTCCAGCGTGCCGAACTGCTCGGCGATGGTCAGCGGGGAGTGGTTGGGCAGCATCACGCCCCCTGAGCCCAACCGGATGCTGGAGGTGTGCGCCGCGACGTGCGCAATGAGGACGCTGGTGGCCGAGGACGCGATGGAGGACATGTTGTGGTGCTCGGCGTACCAGATCCGCCGATAGCCCAGCTCCTCCGCCCGCTGCGCCATCGCCACGCTGCCGGCGAAGCTCTCGGCCGCCGTCTGCCCCTGGCCGATGGTCGCGAGGTCAAGGATGGAGAGGGGTACGGTCACGGTGGTTCCGGCCTTTCGGTTGGTTTTAAGGGTGCGCGGCCGGGCCGCCTGGCCGACGGGACGCGCTTGCGTCCTGCCGTGCCGGAAGCTGTTTGGGCACGCATTGGGGATAACGACGGCGGC
>DATIMB010000244.1:0-4458 GCA_035475875.1 Micrococcaceae bacterium | reverse complement strand
TCTGAGGCGCACATCACCTCACCGCTCAGCCTTTCCCAATGACATCCGCAGTTCGGACGGATATACTTGTTTCACGAAACCAACTAAGGGCCGCGCACTCCCTTTAAGCCGGGCCCGCCCGCGGCACATGATGCCGCTCTAACTGAACGCAGACTTTCCAGACGGTCGGAGCACCCAGATGAGCCATGCCAGTACACCCACCCGCAATAAGAGTAAGGAACGGATGCCGGAACCCGGCCAGGCCTTCACGCACCGCCAGATCATGACCGTGCTGGTGGGGCTGCTGCTGGGCATGTTCCTGGCATCGCTGGACCAGACGATTGTCTCCAGCTCCATCTACACCATCTCCAACGACCTGGACGGGCTCTCGCTGCAGGCCTGGGCCACCACCGCCTACCTGATCACCTCCACGGTCAGCACTCCGCTCTACGGCAAGCTCTCCGACATCTTCGGCCGGCGCCCGCTGTACGTCACGGCCATCACCGTCTTCCTGGCCGGGTCCATCTATGCCGGCAGCGTGCACAGCATGGCCGAGCTGGCCGTGGCCCGCGGGATCCAGGGCCTGGGCGCCGGCGGCCTGATGGCGCTGGGCCTGGCCATCATCGGCGACATCGTCCCGCTCAGGGACCGCGGCAAATACCAGGGCTACTTCATGTCCGTGTTCGGCGTCAGCTCGGTGCTGGGACCCGTCATCGGAGGCTTCTTTGCCGGTTCCGCGACCATCCTGGGCCTGGACGGCTGGCGCTGGGTCTTCCTGGTCAACATCCCCATTGCCCTGGCCGCCCTGGTGGTGGTCTGGATCTTCCTGCACCTGCCCGCCAAGCATGTGAAGCAGCGGATCGATTACTGGGGCGCCGCGGCCGTCTCACTGGCGCTGGTGCCGCTGCTGATCGTGGCCGAGCAGGGCCGCAGCTGGGGCTGGGGTGCCGGACCGTCCCTGCTGTGCTTCGGCCTGGGACTCGCCGGCATTGTCCTGTTCATCGTCGCGGAGAAAATCGCCGGGGATTCCGCGCTGATCCCGCTGCGCTTCTTCCGGATCCCGGCTTTCGGGATCTCCGCACTGCTGAATTTCATCATCGGGATCGGCATGTTCGGCGCCATCGCGATGATCCCGATGTACCTGCAGCTGGTCAAGGGCCTGACCCCCACCCAGGCCGGGCTGATGATGATCACCTTCACCATCGGCATCCTGATCGGCTCCATCTCCAGTGGCCAGGCCATCTCCCGGACCGGCACCTACCGGATTTTCCCCATTCTGGGCACCCTGGTGCTGGCGCTCTCCTCGGTGGCGATGGGCCTGAGCCTGGGCGTGGACACGTCCCTGCTGGTCCCCGGTGGTGTCACCATCGCCTTCGGCCTGGGCCTGGGCTTCTGCATGCAGCCCCTGACGCTGTCCATGCAGATGGCCGTGCCGCCCAAGGACATGGGGGTGGGAACGTCGACGGCAGCATTCTTCCGGTCGATGGGCGGCACGGTGGGGACGGCCGTCTTCATCTCCATGCTGTTCAGCAGCGCGGCGGACAAGATCGGCACCGCCATGGGCAGCGCCAGGAACGACCCGCACTACCTGGCGACCCTGAAGGACCCCGCTGTGCTGGCGGACCCGAACAACAAGAAGCTCTTCGACTTCTTCAAAAACGGCGCCAGCAACGACTCGCTCAATGACACCAGCTGGCTGCACCAGGCCAACCCGACACTGACCTTCCCGATCCGGGACGGCTTCGCCCAGTCGATTGACCTGGTCATGCTCACGGCCGCCGGTTTGGTGGCCGTGGCGTTCCTGATCACCTTCCTCTTGCCGAAGGGGAAGCTGACGGATTCTTCGCTGGTGGCCAAGGCGAAGGAGGAGGCGGCTGCGGCCCACTGACACGGCAACCGGCCCGGCCGCTCCATGCGAGTGAAATTAGCCGCGTGGAGTTGCCGGCCGGGATGCCGGCGGACCGGTCCTAGTGACGCGCGAAGACCCGAACTGCTTCGATGATCTTCAGGGCCTCCACCGCATCCGCCGCGTCCACCGGCACCGGGCCGCCGTCCCGGATGGCGCCTGCCAAGAGCTCATAGAATGCGGGGAAGTCGCCGCGCTCGGTGGGCACCGGAACCGTGGCACGGTGGCGCCCCAGCCGGCCCCAGTGTTCCTCCGGGTCCATCCCGTAGGCTTGGTCGCCGGGCAGGACGCCGGCCGCGATCTGGGCCTCCTGGCCGTCCCCGATCTGCTTCGTGTAGGCGGCCTTGGAACCCAACACCCGGTACCGCGGCCCCAACTGCGCGGCGCTCAGATTCATCCACAGGTGCGAGCGCACCCCGCTGCGGTGATGCAGCGCGACGAAGGCGTCGTCGTCGGCCTTCTCCTGCGGCCGGCGCGCATCCAGTTCCCCGTACACCGCATCCACCGCGCCGAACAGCTGCAGTGCCTGGTCGATCAGGTGCGTGCCGAGGTCGTACAGTACGCCGCCGCCGGCCTCTGCCGTGGCGCGGGCCTTCCATGGTTTGACCGTGTCCGGGGACCAGCGTTCCAGCCGGGACTCGAAGCGGTGCACCTGGCCCAGCGCGCCCTGGGCCAGCAGCTTCTTCAGGGTCAGGAACTCCCCGTCCCAGCGGCGGTTCTGGTAGCAGCTCAGCACCAGCCCCAGCTCCCGGGCCCGGTCCGCCAGCTTCTGCCCCTCTTCCGAGGTCACCGTGAAGGGTTTGTCCACGACGACGGCCAGCCGGGCATCCAGCGCTGCGTGCGCCAGCGCGGCGTGGGTTTCCGGCGGTGTGGCCAGGACCGCCAGGTCCAGGCGTGCCAGTGCGTCGCCCTGGTGGCCTCCGGGCGCGCCGGCAGTGTTGCCCAGCAACTGGTCGGGACGGTCCACAATCCTCGCCTCCGGGTAGTGCGCCCGTGCCTGCGCCTGCCGCGCCGGGTCCGAGGTGACGATGACGTCCAGCGAGTAGCGCGGGTTGGCGGCGATGGCAGGGGCGTGGAAAACGCTTCCGGCCAGGCCGAAGCCGACGACGGCGGTGCGGATGGGCTGCATGCCAGCCACCTTACGCGGCCGTGCGGTATGGCGTGCGGCAATCCACCCCCGTCACCGGGTTCCCAGCACTGCCAGGGAGCCAGCCTTCAGCCGCCCTTGCGCGCTCCGATCAGGTCGCGCACTGCAGGGAACAACGGATGGTCCGCCGCGAGCCCGGTGATCTTGGCCGCCGCATCCCCGGGACTGTTGTCCCGGATGATCTGCGCCAGCTCTGCGGCCTCTGCGTCGCCCGGATCGTCGAAGGCCAGCGCGGCAGCCATTGCCTGCAGCAGTGCGCTGGGCTGCACGCCGCGCTCCGCCAGCTCTGCGGCAGGGCCAACGAAGCGTTCGTGCCGGGAGAGTTTGCGCAGCGGCGCCCGGCCCACCCGGACCACCGTGTCCGGCAGGTACGGGTTGGAGAAGCGGCGCAGGATCTTCTCCACGTACGCTTCCTGGGCCGCAGCATCAAACTCGTGCTTGGCCACCAGCAGTTCCTTGGTCTCCTGGAGCACGGCCCGGACACGGGATGCCACCTGTGCGTCGGCCATGGCATCGGAGATCTTGTCCAGTCCGGCCGCGTAGCCGAAGTAGGCGGTGGCGGCGTGGCCGGTGTTGACCGTGAACAGCTTGCGTTCGATGTAGGGTGCCAGGTCATCCACGAACGTGGCGGAGGGGATGGCAGGTTCGGCGCCCCGGAACGGTGTCCTGTCGATGACCCACTCGAAGAAGGTTTCCACCGTCACGTCCAGGCCCTGGCCCGGGTCCTGGTTGGGCACGATCCGGTCCACCGCCGTATCGGCGAAGACCGCTGCGCCGGCTATCCGGTCCGGGTCCACCGCCTCGAGGGCAAGGATCTCCCGGCGCAGCAGGTCCGTGGCGTTGATCGCGTTCTCGCAGGCCATCACCTGCAGCGGGGGCAGGTCGGCCGCCCGCGCTGCGATCCCGGCGGAAATCACCGGTGCAACGAACTTGAGGATGTGCGGGCCCACCGCGGTGGTGACCAGGTCCGCCGTCGCAATCTCTGCGACGACGTCCCGCTCCTGGGAGCGCGAATTGAGCGCCCGGTAGTTGTCCACCGTGCGGACCTGTCCGCCCTCCCCCACCTCGTGCACCTGGTAGCTGGGCGTGGCCGCCAGTTGGTCGATCAGCGCGTCGGCCACGTCCGCGAAAACCAGTTCGTAGCCGGCGTTGTGCAGGAGCAGTCCGACGAAGCCGCGGCCGATGTTGCCGGCCCCGAAGTGGACGGCCTTCACGAGGCGTTGACCTTTCCGAAGAGGTCCAGCACCTCGTCGACCGAGGTCGCCGCATCCAGCCGTGCCACCTGTTCCTTGTCCGTGAAGACCCGGGCGATGGAGGCCAGGATGGCCAGGTGCTCGTTGTTGACGCCCGCGACGCCGACGACGAACTTGACCTGCTTGCCGCCCCAGTCGATGCCCTCCGGGTAGCGGACAATGGAGACGGCGGA
>DATIMB010000243.1:0-9176 GCA_035475875.1 Micrococcaceae bacterium | reverse complement strand
ATCATCCCTGGGCCGGCCGGCGTTCGCCGGTCAGCGCAGAGGAACTGGCCCGCACCCCGCTGGTGACCCGTGAACACGGCAGTGGAACCCGCGAGGCCCTGGAGCACATGCTGGCCGGCGAGGCGCGCGGCACGCGCACGCAGCCGGTCGTCGAGCTGCCCACCACCGCCGCCGTTAGGTCGGCGATCGCCGCCGGCACAGCACCGGGCGTGCTCGGCGAGCTGGCCGTCCGTGACGACCTGGTCCTGCACCGGCTTGTTTCGGTCCCTGTCACCGGCGTGGCACTGCGGCGGCCGCTGACAGCTATCTGGGCCGCGGGCAAGACTCCGCCGCCGGGACCGGCTCGTGACCTCGTCGCCATCGCGGCAATCCCGGTCCCCTGACAGCCACGCGCCGGTGCCGATCCGTCAGCCGGTACCGCCGGTCCTAGCCGCCACCGTCCTTCAGCTTCCGCCAGCCGCCTGCCCGGTTGTTGGCGATGATCTGCCGGAACATCGCGGTCAAGGCCGGCGCGTTGATGGTTTCACCTTGCCGGATGCCTACCGTCCGGGCTGTCTTGTTGTCATGGCCGGCCGTGATGATGCCCTCCGGGTCGGGGACTATGCCGCCGTCGTAAAGAAAGACGTTGACATGGTCCTTTGCCGCGAGCAGCGCGCAGATGTTTCCCTGCAGTATGAAGTACGGCTGTGAGGTGCGTTTGACGGTTTCTTCAACATCCGGGTCCGTGGCGTGGACAAGTTCACGGACGCTGCGGCAGATGGACTGCTGCCAGTCCGGGAGTGCGCCGATATAACTGTCGACCCGCGGATCGGGGACGTATGCCATAGCGACGAGCTTAGCGCGGCACCATCAGCGCGGCGGCGACCCGCAGGATGACGAGGCTGAAAGACTCGACGTCGGTCACGTCAGTACGACGGCGGCCAGATGGCATGGCCCCGGAAGGCCGGCGGTGGGGGTGGTGTCGGAGGAAGTGGTCGGGCCGGTGGCGGTGGCGCCGGGACGTGTTTGCGCAGATGCGGGGGCGGCGGCGGGGGAGGTGGGACGGTCTCCGGGTCAGGGCGCCGCCGGCCGTCCCGGGGAGCGGAACCGGAGCCTTCCGCCGTCGGAGCGCCGTCCGGGGGAGCGGAACCGGAGCCTTCCGCCGTCGTCGTCGTTCCCTTTTGGCCCGCAGCATCAGCCGACGCCATCCCTGCCAGGCCGAAGTACCTGTACAGTTCCTCTTCCTGCTCGGTGGTGATGGTGCCGCGCTCACTATCGATCCGGGGGCCCTTGGCGACGCGGTCTTTGCTGTAGCGGACCCTGATCCCGGAGTTGACCACGCTGGCTCCGGCCAGGGGAACGAAGGACTCGGACATGCCGAACAGGCCGGTCCGTACGGTAACGAAGGCCGGTTCGCCTGAATCCGCGCTGAGGAAGATCTGCTCCACAGAACCGATCCGGGCGCCGCCGACGGCAAGCACGATGCCGCCATTGAGGACAATGTCATCCAGATCCGCAAGGCTGATCATGGCACCTCCAGCTAGGACGCGCCGAGCATGGCTCGTCCTAATATTCTCCGCCTTAGCTGCGGGGCAGGGAAGACCAGAGGTAACCTGGACCGGTCATCCGTGCAGCCACGCCAGGACCAGGACGGAGCCCAGGACTGTCAACGGAGCCGCCACCAGCCCGAACAGGGCGTAGCCCCACCAGCTGATCAGGACGTTCATCCGCCGCAGCCGCTCATGCCACAGCAGGGTCGCCAGCGAGGCCCACGGCGTGATCAGCGGACCGGCATTGGCGCCGACCAGCAGCGCGGCCAGCCGGACCGGAGTGGCGGCCAGCGGCTCGGCGAGCAGGTAGGCAGGCAGATTGTTGAGCAGATTGGCTCCCGCGGCGCCCACAGCTGCCAGCCGGACCAGGTCGACCGGGCCCTCGCCAGTGCCCGCTAGTGTGCCCAGCAGCATGGACGCCCCCAATCGTTGCAGCGTTTCCATCACCAGGAAGAGGCCGGAGGCAAAGAGCAGCATGGGCCAGGGGATCAGCAGCGGGGTCAGGGCACTTCGATCCCGGACCAGGAAGGCTGCTGCCAGGACGAGGGCGGCAATGGACGTCGGGATCCAGACGGCGACCCCGGAGACCAGGGCCGGCAGCAGCAGGGCCAGAACCGCGGCGCTGACGCCGAGCAGGAGCCTGTCCTGCCATGGCCGCGCCTCCGCGGGGCTGCCGACGGCACCGGGGCTGCTGACCGCACCCGGGCTGCCGACGGACGCGGGGCTGCCGACCGCACCGGGGCTGCCGTCGGCACCGGCCGGCGCTATGGCCCTGATCCGGGACACCGGAACCCGGGAGTATCGTTTCGCCAGCGATCGCCGGAAGACAATGCCAATGAAGGCCAGTGGTATCACCACCGCCACAGCGGCCGGAGCGGCCATGAGCGCGGCAAACCGGCCGGGACTGGAGCCGGCCAGGGCATGCTGGGCCAGCAGGTTGGTCAGGTTGGAGACCGGCAGCAGCAGGCTGGCCGTGTTCGCCAGCCAGACCGTGGTGAGGGCAAACGGAAGCGGCGGCAGGCCCGCCTGCCGGGCCACCGTGACCACCACGGGAGTGAGCAGCACCGCCGTCGTATCCAGGGACAGGAAGATGGTGGCGGCCACGGCGAAGGCTGCGACCAGCAGCCACAACACCACACTGCGTCCCCGGCCCCAATGCCGGAACCGGCGGGCGAACCAGATGAACAGGCCGGCGGAGCTGAGCAATTCGGTCACCACAGTGATGGCCGCGACGAACACAAGCACCGGCACCACACGGTCGGCGAGGGTTCCGACGTCGGACAGGGGCAGCACGCCGGTGAGGATCGAGGCCACCCCGGCGGCAAGGAGGAAAGTCCCGATGACTGCCAGACGCATGGGGGGAGCGTACACCTCCACGGTCCAACAGTGGGGAACCCTCCGGCCCGCTAGCCCATGGTTTTGGAACCGTCCAGGGACCCGCGGATGATGTCCGCATGGCCGGCAGGCTGAGCTGTTTCCGCGATGAGGTGCAGAAGGACCCGCCGGGCTCAGCTGGATTGGTCCCCGTCCTGCCCGCCGCCCAGCGCTGCCGGCCGCTCAAGAAGAAAGGAGAGCTGCGTGGCCAGAGCGTCCGCCCTTCAGCAGTTCGGTGAAACGTATTCATAGGCGCCGGAGTCGGAGAGGCTTGCTCCCGTACAATCGCCGTTCTGGGGTACGGCCACACCGTCAAGATCTGCGGTGAAGGGACTGACCCCGGCCCTGTCGATGGCCGGGCTGGTTCCGGTCAGGTGCAGGTCGGTCGGCGGGCTGACCAGCCGGGCGGGGGCAGAGGTCGAGGTGCTGTTCAGCGTGGTGTTCACCGGTCCGTTCATAACGTTGTACTGTTCCGTCCAGCCCGACCCGTCGATCCACAGGGCATTGCGCACCGCCACCAGCACGTTGCCGCTGATAACCGTCGAGGCGGGACAGGATGCGTGGCACACGATCGCCTGCGAGCTCGGGCCGTTGAGCCAGATCGTGTTGTGCGCGAAGGTGGTGTTGTTGTTCGGGCCAAGGCTGGTGGATGCCCCGCGCAGGATCAGCCCCTTCGACTGGGAACAGTTGGCGCCGCAGTCGGAGCGGGCCATGTTGTAACTGTAGGTGTTGCCATCCGCGGTGCCGGTACCGGAACGGCCGATCTCGGAGAAGTCATTGTTCTGCAGTGAGATGTTGTCGTGGATCTGATTGCGGTTTCCGTTGTAGATCTCCACCGCGCTGCCGTCGCGGCCAAAGTCGTAGGAGAAAGCGTTGGATCCGCTGATGGTGTTCCCGGAAACATCGTTATCGTTCCCGTTGAGCAGGATGCCGAAGGCGCCGGAATCGTCGCTGCAGTTGACCGCTTGGGGCGTTCCGCAGTTGGTGCCGGGGGTGTTGACGTTCATGACGTTGTTGTTCGCCAGGACGTTGTTGGTGTAGCTGCCGAAGCTGGACCCGGTGCTGGATTTCATCCCCACCGCGTTGTTGGCGGCTGTGGAGTTCCGGACGGAGACTTGGCTGCCGTAGATGCTGAAGCCGGCGTAACCGCAGGCGGAGGCCTGCAGACCGTCCAAGGTGACATAGCTGCCGTTGATGCGGAAGCAGTTACCGGACTGCCCGCCCGTCACCGCCGGAGTGTTCCCCGTCCCATAACCGTTCACTGTGATCGGGGAGCCGGAGGATCCGCTCGGGTTCAGGACCAGTCCGCCGGTCCAGGTGTCACCGCGACGGAAACTGATCGTGTCTCCTGGGCTGAACGGCATTTTGTTGACCTTCGAAAGCGTCTTCCACGCGGTGGCGGCAGAGGTTCCGCTGTTGCTGTCGCTGCCGGCAGCGCTGACGTAGTAGACCGTCCCGGCCGCGTATGCGGGTGGGGCTGCCATGCTTAGGAGCGCCCCGGCACCCATCATGGTGGCCAGTACCAGCCCGTTGGTCTTGGTGAAGTTCATGGTCGTATCGCCTCTTGTGGTCAGGATGGCCCAGTCGGGTCTGATCCGGCACATGCTACGCCGCCCTGCTGAAGTACCGATGGGTAGCTTTTTAGCGCGATTCCGCCGGATTTTCCGGGCCGGAACGGGGACGTGTCCGGGCTGTCTCCCGGGCCGTTCCGCGGGCTGTTGGCACCGCCATTGCGGGCGTATTCTGGCGGTATGACTAGTCCCACCATGACCAGGCCCTGGCTGCGGTGGTTACCGGCCGCCGTCGTTCCGGCCGTCATCGCCGCGGGTGCGCTGGTTACCGCCTTTCAGGCCGGGGCCGCCGTCGAACTGCCGGCAAAGACGCCTGAACAGGTGCTGGCGATGGTGGCGGCCCACCAGGTCCATGACCTTTCCGGCACCCTGGAACAGACCTCCGACCTGGGCCTGCCGCAGCTGCCCAGCAGCGGTTCGTCCTCGCATTCCTCCAGCGCCAATTCCTCCACGGCAAATATCCTTGACCTGCTCACCTCACCACACACGGCCCGGATCTATCTGGACGGTCCCGCCAATGTCCGCGTCCAGGTGATGGATACCCTGGCCGAGCGTGATTTTGTCCGCCACGGCAAGGATCTCTGGCTCTATAGTTCCAAGGACAACAGCGCCACCCATGTGGCGCTCCCGGACCGCGCCGCGACCGATGGCACCAAGGCACCCGGGACCCGGAAGCCTGAAACCCGGACCCCGGGAATGATGCAGACCCCGGAGGAACTGGCCCGGCACCTGCTGGCCAAGGTTGGACCCAGCACGGACATCACGGTGGGCCGCGACGCTATGGTGGCCGGGCGCAGCGCCTATGACCTGGTGCTTACCCCTCGCGCGTCCGATACCCTGATCGGCTCCGTCTCGTTGGCAGTGGACTCCGCGACCGGGCTGCCGCTCAGCGTGGAGGTGCTGGCCCGGGGCCAGGATCAGCCCGCCTTCCGGCTCGCCTTCACTGACCTGAACCTGGACACTCCGCAGGCCAGCCTGTTCAGCTTTACCCCGCCTCCCGGCGCCACCGTCAAGGAGCAAACACTTCCGGCCAAGGTGCCTGCAGCCGGGGCACAGCAGCAGGCAAAGCCGGGAGCATCCGGTTCGGATACGCACAAGGCCGGCCATCCGCAGGTTAACGGCACCGGCTGGGACGCCGTGGCGGAACTCCCGTCGTCGGCACTGCCGCCTTCCCTCTTGAGCTCCCCGCTGCTGGCCCAGGCCACCCGGAGCGTGGACGGGGGACGACTGCTCTCCACCGCACTGGTGAACGTACTGATCACCAACGACGGGCGGATTTTCGCCGGCTCGGTGCCGCTGGAACGGCTGCAGTCCGCAGCCGCCAGCGGGTGAGGGCCGGTACCCCGTCCGCCGCGCTGGCGATCGAAACCCGGGGGCTGACCAAAAGGTTCGGCCACCAGAGGGCCGTCAACGGGATCGACCTGGCCGTCGCACGTGGCTCCGTTTTTGGCTTCCTGGGCCCCAACGGGTCCGGAAAGACCACCACCATCCGGATGCTGCTGGGCCTGGTCGGGGCCAGCAGCGGACAGGTTTCGGTGCTGGGCCTGGACATGCCAACCCATCTGCGCCAGGTGCTGCCCCGCGTCGGCGCTCTGGTTGAGGGGCCGGCCTTTTATCCGTTCCTCTCCGGGGCGGCCAACCTGGCCAGGCTGGACGCGGCGGACCGGGACGCCTCCGCGGCGACCCGGCGCGAGCGGGTGGGCATGGCGCTGGAGCGGGTGGGTCTGACCCATGCGGCAGGGAAGAAGGTGCGCGCCTATTCCCTGGGCATGAAGCAGCGGTTGGGCATTGCCAACGCCCTGCTGTCGCCGCGTGAACTGCTGGTGCTGGACGAGCCGACCAATGGGCTGGACCCGCAGGGCACGCGCGAGGTGCGCTCGCTGGTGCGCTCGCTTGCCGCCGGCGGGACCACGGTGTTTGTCTCCAGCCATCTGCTGGCCGAGGTGGAACAGATGTGCACGCACGCGGCCGTGCTGAGCGCCGGCGCTTTGGTGGCGCAGGGTTCCCTGGATGAGCTGCGCCGGGTAGGCCGCGCGCACGTCCGCCTGAGCACACCCGATCCGGGCCTGGCCCGGGGGATCCTGGCACGGCTGGGGCTGGAGGATGCCGCGCACGACAGCGGCGGGCAGCTTTCCGGGGCGGAGGGCACGGCGCCCGACGGCGACGGCGCAGCGGTGCGGGCAGCGTTGCCGGATGCGGCGCCGGCGCCGGAGACGATTGTGGCGGCTTTGGTGGCCGGAGGAGTCCGGGTGCGCGGCTTCAGTATCGAGGGTTCCACCCTGGAGGAGCGCTATGTGGCCCTGACCGGGGAGGGATTCGATGTCGCCCAGTGAGGACCTACCCTCGGCGTCCCCAGGCCAGGACGCCCGAGCCCAGCAGGAGACCCCACCGGGGACGCTACGTCAGACCTGGCAGGGAAACCGGCTGGCAAAACCGCTGGCTAGCCCGCAGGCAAAGCCGGCGGGGAGCCCGCGGAGCGGGACCGGCCTGCTTGGTTCCGAGTTGGCCGTGCTGTTCCGGCGGCGCCGAACCTGGGCCATGCTGCTGGCACTGGCCGCCGTCCCGGTGCTCATCGCCGTCGCGGTCCGTCTTTCCGCCTCCCGGCCCGCACCCGGCCGCGGTCCGGCGTTCCTGGACCAGATCACCCAGAACGGCCTGTTCGTCGGTGTGACCGGACTGGTGGTCTGCATTCCGCTGTTCCTTCCGCTGACCATCGGGGTGGTTGCGGGGGACACCATCGCCGGTGAAGCAGGCCAGGGCACCCTGCGCTACCTGCTGGCGGCCCCCGCCGGACGGGTCCGGCTGCTGGTGGTCAAATACCTCGCAGCCGCCGTCTTCTGCCTGGCGGCCACCATAATCGTGGTGCTGGCCGGCTCGGTGATCGGCGCCATCCTCTTCCCGGTCGGCCCCGTGACGCTGCTCTCCGGCGACACCATCGGCGCCGGCGAATCCCTGCTCCGCTCGCTGCTGGTGGCCGGCTACATCACCGTCTCGCTGCTCGGGCTCAGTGCCATCGGCCTGTTTATCTCCACGCTGACGGATGTTCCCGTCGGTGCGATGGCCGCCACCATTGTGCTCTCAGTCGTCTCGCAGGTGCTTGACGCGCTGCCGCAGGTCGACTGGCTGCATCCGTGGCTGTTCAGCCACTACTGGCTCGGCTTTGCCGATCTGCTGCGCCAGCCTGTTGCCTGGGGCTCCTTCGCGGACAACGCCCTGCTGCAGGCCGGCTACATCGCCGTCTTCGGCGCCCTGGCCTATGGCCGGTTCAGCGGCAAGGACATCCTCTCCTGATTGCAGTCCACCGGGGGACAGCGGAGCTGCCTGCGGCGTCCGGCGGAAACCGCCATGGTGGATCCCCTCAAGCAGGAAGCTCAGCGGCTCACCACTGCCGCCCCACTGGCCGGCGATGATTTCTGCGGCCATGGAGACGGCTGTCTCTTCGGGAGTCCGGGCGCCCAGGTCCAGGCCGATGGGACTGTGCAGGAGCGCCAGTTCCGAAGGGCTCAATCCGGCCTCCCTCAGGCGCGCCATCCGGTCGTCATGCGTGCGCCGTGAGCCCATCGCCCCGACATAGGCCAACCGGGCGCGCAGCGCAACCTCCAGCAGCGGCACATCGAACTTCGGATCGTGGGTCAGAACGGCGACGACGGTCCTTTCGTCCGCCAGGTTGCGGGCCAACTGGTCGGCGAGGTAGCGGTGCGGCCAGGCCACCACGACCTCCTCGGCATCGGGGAACCGCGTGCGCGTGGCGAAGACGCCCCGGGCATCACAGACCGTGACCCGGTAACCCAGGAGGGTGCCCAGGCGTGCCAGCGCGGCGGCAAAGTCGACGGCGCCGAAGACCAGCATCCGGGGCCGCGGTGCGTAGCTTGCGAAGAAAACGCGCATTCCCTCGTCAAGCCGCTGGCCGTCCGGACCGTAACGGAGGATGCCGTTCCGTCCCGCCGCGAGCAGTCCCCGGGTATCGTCCCCGACGGCATGGTCCGCCCGCTCGGATCCCAGAGTGCCCCTGGTGCTTTCCGCTCCCACCACCAGGTGGCGGCCCAGCCAGCGCGGGTCCGGATGCTCGATGACGGTGGCCACGCCGACCGGACGGGAAGCTGCAATGTCCGCGTAAACGTCTTCCAGGAGGCCGAAGGTCTGGCGTGAGACGGGCTCCACAAAGACGTCGATGATGCCCCCGCAGGTCAGTCCGACGGTAAAGGCATCGTCGTCGCTGACCCCGTAGCGGACCAGCACCGGCTGCCCGTCCGCCATCACCTCGCCCGCCAGGTCGTAGATGGCGCCCTCGACGCAGCCGCCGGAGACCGACCCCACGACTTCACCGTCGCTTTTAACCAGCATGGACGCGCCCGCCCCACGCGGTGCGGAGTGGTAGGTGGACACTACAGTGGCCATCCCCGCGGTGCCGCCGTTGCGCCAGTGCGGCATCAACGCTTCCAGAACATCACGCATCCGAGCCCGACCTCCTGCCCCTCACAACCGGCTCCGGTGGCTGGCACGCAGTCCCAGACCGTAGGCCGTGCCCGCCACCACCATCAACAGGCCCAGCACCTTGACCGGGCTGCCCAGCTGGTCCCGGACCACGCCCCTGGCCAGGCCGAACCCTGCACCACCGCCCTGTGCTGCCCGGCGTCACGTCCGGCCACCTTCAGGTGGCCCTTGTCCTGCATGGTCACCGGGCCCAGCTTGACCTTCATGG
>DATIMB010000242.1:0-4814 GCA_035475875.1 Micrococcaceae bacterium | reverse complement strand
CCTTGACCGGTCGCTGCACGTCCAGGACTTCCGCGACGAAGCCGTCGCCGGTGATCAGGCCCGTATCGGCTGCCTGGCCGCCGGCCTCGGCGTAGAACGGGGTTTCGGCCAGCACAATCTCCACCTGGTCGCCGGCTTCCGCGGTAGCCACCTGACGGCCGCCGGAGAGGATCGCGCGGATACGGGATTCGCCGTCCAGCTCGTCATAACCGGTGAAGACGGTTTCGCCGTGCGACAGCAGCTCGTGGAACACGGACAGGTCCGCATGCCCGCTCTTCTTTTCGCGCGAATCTGCCTGGGCGCGCTGGCGCTGTTCCTGCATCAGGGCCCGGAAGCCGGCCTCGTCGACCGCCAACCCGGCCTCCGCCGCCATTTCCAGGGTCAGATCGATGGGGAAGCCGTAGGTGTCGTGGAGTGTGAAGGCATCGGCGCCGGAGAGCGGCTTGTGCGCGGCCTTGGACTCGGCGACGGCCTCCTCCAGGCGCGCGGTGCCGCTGGCGATGGTGCGCAGGAATGCCTTCTCCTCCGCGTAGGCGATCCGGCTGATCCGCTCGAAGTCCGCCTCGACCTGCGGATAGGCGCCTTTCATGGCGTCGCGGGAGGCGGGCAGCAGCTCCGGCAGGCAGGGGCGTTCCACGCCCAGCAGGCGCATGGCACGCACGGCACGGCGGATCAGCCGGCGCAGCACATAGCCGCGGCCCTCATTGGTGGGGCTGACGCCGTCGGCCATCAGCATCAGGGCCGAGCGGATGTGGTCCGCCACCACGCGCAGCCGGACGTCGTCGGTGTGGTGCGGATCGTCCTCGGTCTCCGCGCTGGTGTATTCCTTGCCGGACAGCCGGGCCGCGACGTCCAGGACGGGACGCACCTGGTCCGTTTCGTAGAAGTTCTCCACGTCCTGCAGGATCAGGGCCAGCCGCTCCAGGCCCAGGCCGGTGTCGATGTTCTTCTTGGGCAGTTCACCGAGGATCTCGAAATTGTCCTTGCCGATGCCCTCGCCGCGCTGGTACTGCATGAAGACCAGGTTCCAGATCTCAATGAAGCGGGTGTCATCAACCGCCGGACCGCCGTCCTGGCCGTAGGCCGGGCCGCGGTCGTAGTAGATCTCCGAGCAGGGGCCGGCGGGACCGGGCTGGCCGGTGGACCAGTAGTTGTCCTTCATGCCCATCCGCTGGATGCGTTCGGCCGGCAGGCCAGCCACCTTTTCCCACAGCCGCGCCGCTTCGTCGTCGTCCTGGTAGACGGTGACCCAGAGGCGGTCCTTGGCCAGGCCGTAGCCGCCGTCGGCCACGCTGCTGGTCAGCAGCTCCCAGGCGAAGCCAATGGCCTCTTCCTTGAAGTAGTCGCCAAAGGAGAAGTTGCCGCACATCTGGAAGAACGTGCCGTGCCGGGCCGTCTTTCCGACCTCTTCGATGTCCCCGGTACGGATGCATTTCTGCACACTGGTGGCGCGCTTGAACGGCGCTTCCTCACGGGCGGTCAGGTACGGGATGAAGGGCACCATGCCCGCCACGGTGAACAGCAGCGAGGGATCGCTGGATACCAGGGACGCCGAGGGCACCGCCGTGTGGCCCTTGCTGGTGAAGAACTCGACCCAACGGCGTGCTATTTCGTGCGACTTCATGAACGTGGCTAACCCTTCGTGTGGAAACTCTTAAGTTTAGTGCCGGCCGGAGCCGCTGCTCGGCAGTTCGGCGGCGGGGTCCACGCCCAGGGCGGCGCGCAGGTCGCCCTCGCGCTCGTTCATGCCCTCGCGCACCGCGTCGGCAAAACTATGGATGCTGTCGCTCAGCCGGCCTACGGCCCGGTTAAGCCCCTCCGGGCCCAGCGCCGCCCGGGTGGCGGAAATCTTCCGCACCGCCATCGCCCCGACGGCGATGCCAATGCCCAGCCAAAAAATCTTCTTCATGTCCTTGCAACTCCTTGGATAGACGGGTCTTTCACGGGCGGCTGCGCCGCGTCACCGTCCGCGGGAGTGGCGGGACCTGCTGCTGCGGCGCCCTGCGAAGGCGGACCGGACTCCGTAGGAGAAGGCGGCCACCTTGATCAGCGGCGAACCCACGGTTGCGGCCACCAGGGAGGACAGGGCCGAGATGTTCGCCGTGGCGTCCGAGACGTTGCTGGAGATCCCGTCGACCTTCTGCAGCTGCTGGTTCGTGGTCGAGACGGTGGCAGTCACCTCGTCGATCAGCGGGGTGGTGCCGGCACCGATCGACTCGATGGTCTTGCGGATCTCATCGAAGACGCGCCCCAGTTTGAAAATGGGCACTGCCAGGATGGCCACCAGCACGGCAAAAACTCCTGCCGCGATCAGGCCCGCAATATCTCCACCGGTCATAGTCGGCCGCCTCTTTCTTGTGGTCTGTAGGGCTTGCAGTCTGCACTGGACCTTGTTGTCTGCAGTGCTTGGTCTGCACGCTGTAGCCAGCACTGCGCATCTGCGCTGTGCACTGAACAATGTTCCCTGAGTACCTTACCTACAAAGCAGCCCGCGGCGCGTGCCGCGGGCTGCTTTGTAGAACACGCAGGAAGTCTTAGCGTGCGTAGAACTCCACCACGAGCTGCTCTTCACAGGTCACGGGGACCTCGGAGCGCTTGGGGCGGCGGACCAGGCGGGCCTGCAGGCTTTCCAGCTTCACGTCCAGGTAGGCCGGAACGTTGGGCAGCACGTCGCGGTGCGCACCGGCTGCGGCCACCTGCAGCGGGACCATGGTCTCGCTGCGCGGGTGGACGTGGACCAGCTGGCCTTCGCCAACGCGGAACGACGGGCGGTCAACGCGGGCGCCGTCCACCATGATGTGGCGGTGCACCACCAGCTGGCGGGCCTGGGCGATGGTGCGGGCAAAGCCCGAACGCAGCACCAGGGCATCCAGACGCATTTCCAGCAGCTCAACCAGGTTCTCACCGGTCAGGCCCTTGGTGCGGCGGGCTTCCTCGAAGACACGGGTCATCTGTGCTTCGCGGATGCCGTACTGGGCGCGCAGGCGCTGCTTTTCACGCAGCCGGACCGCGTAGTCGCTGTCCTGCTTCTTGCGGGCACGACCATGTTCACCGGGTCCGTACGGACGGCGCTCGAGGTACTTGGCGGCCTTGGGGGTCAGAGCAATGCCAAGGGACCGCGAGAGGCGGGCCTGGCGGCGGGCACGTGTGTTGTTAGCCACGTTGTCCTTCCAATATTCGTGCGGTAAAGCTCGCTGAGCCACCGGTACGCACAAGCCATATACAACTGGCGCCGGTGGTTCAATGCTTGGGTTATGTTCCTGGCCTCCATCGTGGAGAGTTAGGGCTACCGCTGCCCGTCGCTGCAGCCGCTGGGCATACCCGTTTCACAGACCTTTGGAAGAAGTGTCAGGAAAAGCAACGCGTATGGAGCCAAGGCTTGCCAGTGCACCCAATATTCTAGCAGTTATTTGCCCCGCGCCCGGCGGATGATGCCGCGCAGCCGCTCCAGCCGCGGGGCAATGTCCCGTTCGGCGCCGTTTTCCGTCGGCTGGTAGTAGTCGCGGCCCACCAGGTCGTCGGGTGCGTACTGCTGGCTGGCCACCGAGTGCGGCTCATCGTGCGAGTAGATGTATCCCTTGCCATGGCCCAGCTGTTTGGAGCCGGGATAGTGGGCGTCGCGAAGGTGGGTGGGTATCCCGCTTCCCAGTCCTGCCCGCACGTCGGCGATGGCGGCGTTAATGCCCATGTAGGCGGCGTTGGACTTCGGGGCCGTGGCCAGGTGGACCACTGCCTCGGCCAGGACGATCCGGCCTTCCGGCATGCCGATCAGCTGCACGGCCTGGGCGGCCGCCACGGCTGTCTGCAGGGCCGTGGGGTCCGCCATGCCGATGTCTTCGGAGGCGGAAATGATGATCCGCCGTGCCACGAAGCGCGGGTCTTCCCCTGCCTCCAGCATCCGTGCCAGGTAGTGCAGGGCCGCGTCCACGTCGGAGCCCCGGATGGACTTGATGAAAGCGCTGATCACGTCGTAATGCTGGTCGCCGGCCCGGTCGTAGCGTACCGCGGCAGCGTCAATGGCCCGCTCCGCATGCTCCAACTCAACAGGAACGGGGTCCTTGCCGGCGCTATCCGGTGACATCGCGTGGGCCACCCCGGCCGCGGCTTCCAATGTGGTCAGGGCCCGCCGGGCGTCGCCGGCCGCCAAGCGGATCAGGTGGTCCAGGGCCTCGTCGCTGAGGCGCACCTTGCCACCAAGACCCCGTGGATCCTCCACTGCCCTGACAATCAGGCCGCGGATGTCCTCATTGGTGAGCGGTTTGAGGGTCAGCAGCAGCGACCGGGACAGCAGCGGGGAAACCACGGAGAACGAGGGGTTCTCGGTGGTGGCTGCAATCAGCACCACCCAGCGGTTTTCCACGCCAGGCAGCAGGGCATCCTGCTGCGCCTTGTTGAATCGGTGGATCTCGTCCAGGAACAGCACAGTGGTGGTCTTGTGCAGGTCCCGGGCGGTGAGGGCGTCCTCCATCACCTTCCGCACGTCCTTGACGCCGGCTGTGATGGCGGAGAGCTCCACGAACTTCCGGCCGGGCCCACGTGCAATCACATGGGCCAAGGTGGTCTTTCCCGTGCCAGGCGGGCCCCACAGGATGACCGAACTGGGACCGGCCGGACCGCTGTGGCCGGCTCCGGCCGCCAGCAGCCGCAGTGGCGACCCGGATCCGAGCAGGTGCTGCTGGCCAACTACCTCCTCCAGGCTGCGGGGACGCATGCGCACTGCCAGCGGACTGCGCGGACGTGTCCCCGCGGAGGCATCCGCTCCAGACTCCTGGTCCGGTTCCAGCTCCGCCTCATCCTCCGTACCAAATAGATCG
>DATIMB010000241.1:0-5181 GCA_035475875.1 Micrococcaceae bacterium | reverse complement strand
AGGACTTCAGCGCCCGCTCCACCGCGTCGGCCAGGCGGGTTTCATTGCCGGAGACGCTGGCTATGTCAATCAGGTCCGCGGTCAGCGCCGCCACGTCCTGGTGCAGGTCCAGCTCCGGGTGGTGCATCCCAGGGGCGTCCGCTCCATGCTGGTCCCGTGCGGCGTTGACCAGGACAGACGGCTTCGGGGTGCTGGATTCGTGAGTCACCCAACCAGCTTAGCCAAAGCCTTGCATGACGTTGGCGTGCCGGCGTCTTCCACTGCCCGGCGCGAAACGGCCCCGCAGCAGGTGCTCTCCTCTCATGTATCCCGCGGTAACTGCAGGATTACGCGCTCTTTGCTGCAGTTAGCGCGGGGTAGATTCCAAAACTGCAGTTACCGCGGGCTAGATTCAGAAACTGCAGGTGCAGCGGGATGGATTGAAAGTCATCGGGCTGGCTGCAGGTTCGAGGACAGACGCCGCGCCGGTCCGCTGTGTCCGGCCCGCTCCGGGCCCTCGGTAGACTTGGACCATGACTGAGAACGCCTCCGCCAACGCCACCTTGCCCGGAAACGCCCCGGAAAATCGTCCCGACGCCGCCCGGACCGCCCACGGCTTCGGCCTGGCCACCGTGACCGACGGCGGAGTGGTGCTGGATGTCTGGTATCCGGCCCCCGCTCTCGGAATTGCGGTGGGATCGCTCGGCGATGCGCCCGAGGCCGACCCGCAACTGCTGAGCCTGGCCGAGCAGGGCACGGACCCAGACCGCGGCGTGGGCCTGAAGGTGGTCTTTGCCCAGATCGATCTGGACGCGGCCCCGGCTGACACGGCCGACGCGTACCTGCGCCTGCACCTGCTCTCGCACCGTCTGGCGGCGCCCAACACGGTTAATCTGGACGGCCTCTTCGGCAAGCTGCCCAACGTGGTGTGGACCAATTTCGGCCCGGCAGCTGTGGAAGGTTTTGAGCTGACCCGGGCACGGCTGCGGCGCCGCGGTGCTGTGACCGTCTACGGCGTGGACAAGTTCCCGCGGATGGTGGACTACGTGGTCCCGGCCGGGGTGCGCATCGCCGACGCAGACCGCGTCCGGCTCGGCGCGCACCTTTCGGACGGCACCACCGTCATGCACGAGGGCTTCGTGAACTTCAACGCCGGCACGCTGGGCGCCTCCATGGTGGAGGGACGCATCTCCGCCGGGGTCGTCGTCGGCGACGGGACCGACGTCGGCGGCGGCGCCTCGATCATGGGCACGCTCTCCGGCGGCGGCAAGGAAAAGATCACCCTGGGCGACCGCGTCCTGCTCGGAGCCAACTCGGGCGTGGGCATCAGCATCGGCAACGACTCCGTTGTCGAGGCCGGCCTGTACGTGACCGCGGGAACCCGGGTGCGCGTGCTCGGCCCCAAGGACGCCGACGGCGAGGACACCACCGCCGTCGTCAAGGCCAGTGAGCTCTCCGGGGTTCCGAACCTGCTGTTCCGCCGCAATTCGACATCCGGAGAGGTGGAGGTGCTGCCGCGCAAGGGCCAGAGCGTTGAGCTCAACGCGGCACTGCATGCGAACTAGGCGCGCTGCCGGGTCCGGGCGCAGCTGTGGACCCGGCGCCCCGGCCCGGGACCGGGCGTGAGCAGGCGTCGGCGGGCCAGGCTCAAGGCCCTGCTGATCTGGCTGCTCTCCATCGGCGTCGTCGTGGTCCTGCTGGCCGCGGCCGGGCTGTGGGCCGTGAACTTCTTCAAACCCGCCCCGCCGCCGCTGTCCGTGGGCTGCACCGCCGCCGTGGGCGATGGCACCTACTCACTGGCACCGGACCAGGCGGACAACGCCGCGCTCATCACCGCCATTGCCGTCCGCCGCGGCCTGCCCGCCCGGGCCGGGTCCATTGCCCTGGCCGTGGCGCTGCAGGAATCCAAGCTGCGCAACATCACCAGCGGCGATCTGGACTCCCTGGGCCTGTTCCAGCAGCGACCCTCACAGGGCTGGGGCAGCCAGGAGCAGATCATGGACCCGGTGTATGCCACCAATGCGTTCTATGACGGGCTGATCAAGGTGGGCGATTACGAATCCCTGCCCATCACCGAGGCCGCGCAGCAGGTGCAGCGCTCTGCCTATCCGCAGGCCTACGCGCAGCGGGAAGCGCAGGGCAAAGCCTTCGCCTCGGCGCTGGCAGGGCTCTCCCCCGCGGCGCTGAGCTGCACCCTGGACACGCCGACGGCGGCCGGCAATCCGGGCGCCGTCGTCAGCAAGCTGGAAATGGGTTACGGACCGGTCCGGACGACGACGGCTGGCAGCAGCGTGGGCATCGAGGCTTCCGGCACGGCCGGCTGGAGCTACGCGCAGTGGGCGGTGGCCAATGCCGCCGCCCTGAACATCACCGCGGTGTCGTTTGACGGGGAGCAGTGGGTGCGCTCCGACAATGCGGATGGCCGCAACAGGGGCTGGCAGCCCTCCACCGCCCCGGCGGAGACCGTGACCATTACGCTGCCCACGCCGCAGCCGTAGAACCTCAGGCGCCCGGCGGGCTGCCCGCGCCGGGGCCATAGCCCTGCGCCCGCACCTGCAACCCTGCCCGCCCCTGCAACCCTGCGCCGCGGCGTAACCCGGCTCAGACCAGCAGTTCCACCACAGGCTGGACGTAGCTGCGGAAATTCTCCGGGTCATCCAACAGGTGCTGGCTCATGATCAGCCGACTCGGCTCCATGAACCACGCGCGCGGCTCCGCCAACGGCAACTCCAGGATGGTCAGGGTAAAGTCCCGGGCGTTGCGCCCCAGTTCCATCTCCCGGTCCTGCACCAGTTCGCCCAGAATGTCCGTTGCCCCCAGGGTTTCCCGCTGGGACGCCAGCTGCCGGTACTCTGCCTGCCGTTCCCGGGCCCACGTCAGGGCCGCGCCGAAGTGCGCCTGCAGCACCCGCTGCAGCGCGCTGGCCTCGCCGAAGGCGCTGAACTGCGGAGGGGCGAGCTCGGGCAGCATCTCCGGATGGTGTTCCTGGAGCAGCTTCCACCACTGTTCCCACTGTTCACGCAGCGCGTCCATGCCGCCCACATGCGCGATCAGCTGGTGCGGATCCGCAGCACGGACGGGCGGTGCGGCGGCGGAAAGCGCGGGCGTGCCGGCACCAGCCAGTCCGGCGACGTCGCGCAGATACAGGGCGATCAGCATCGGCCCCGAGGTGTCCATGGTGATGCGCCAGCCGGGGCCACCTGTATGGTGCATGGCTGCCTCCCTTGGCAATTGTCCGCGGCAGGCCCATCCGCGGTAAACCAGTTCCAGATTACCGCGCTCCTCCGCCCGGTAGGCTGGTTGCATGAAGGTTTTGGTTACCGGCGGGACCGGTTACATCGGCTCACACACAGTTCTGTGCCTGCAACAGGCCGGCCACGACGTCGTCGTGGTGGACAACCTGGTCAACTCCAGCCAGGAATCCCTGAAGCGCGTCCAGGAACTCACCGGGCGCAGCGTTGAATTCCACGCCGTGGACCTGCTCGACGAGCCGGCGCTGGCAGACGTTTTTGGCCTCCACTCCGGAGCCGACAGCATCGAGGCCGTGATCCACTTCGCCGGGCTGAAGGCGGTGGGCGAATCGGTCAGCCAACCGCTGCGGTACTACCACAACAACGTCAGCGGCACCATCAACCTGCTCCGCGTGATGGACGCGCATGAGGTCCGCAGCATCGTCTTCAGCTCCTCTGCGACGGTCTACGGCGAGAAGAACCCGACGCCCTACATCGAGAAGATGGACATCGGCGCCAACAACCCCTATGGCCGGACCAAGGAGCAGATCGAGGACATCCTTTCCGACATCGGTGCCGCAGACCCGCGCTGGCACATCGCGCTGCTGCGCTACTTCAACCCCGTCGGTGCCCACGAGTCAGGCAGGATCGGCGAGGACCCGTTGGGCATCCCCAATAACCTGGTGCCCTTCATCGCCCAGGTGGCCGTGGGCCGGCGCGAGAAACTGATGGTCTTCGGCGGCGACTACGACACCCCCGACGGCACCTGCCTGCGGGACTACATCCACGTCATGGACCTCTCCGAGGGGCACGTGGCCGCGGTGGACTACGTGGCGAAGAAGCCAGGCGTCTTCCGCTGGAACCTGGGCTCCGGGATCGGCTCCTCGGTGTTCGACGTGCTGCACGCCTTTGAGCGCGCGGTCGGCCACCCGCTGCCCTATGAGGTGACGTCCCGCCGGTCCGGCGACCTTCCCGCCTTCTGGGCGGATCCGTCGTCGGCCCTGGCGGACCTGGGCTGGTCCACCACCAAAACCCTGGACCAGATGTGCCAGGACCACTGGCGCTGGCAGAAAAACAACCCGAACGGATACGCCGCCGCCCCTTAACCCAAAGTACGACGGCGGCGGGTCACCTTCGCTGGGAAGGCGACGCGCCGCCGTCGTACTTCTTGGTACTGCTGGCCGGCCTAGCGGGAGGGATACATCCGCTCCGCTTCACCCGTGTACAGCTGGCGCGGGCGGCCGATCTTGGTCTGCGGGTCCTTCATCATCTCGCGCCACTGCGCGATCCAGCCCGGGAGCCGGCCGAGCGCGAAGAGCACCGTGAACATCCTGGTCGGGAAGCCCATGGCCTTGTAGATGAGGCCGGTGTAGAAGTCGACGTTCGGGTAGAGCTTCCGCTCGACGAAGTAGTCGTCGGACAGCGCGATCCCCTCCAGGCGCACGGCGATGTCGAGGAGCTCGTCCCGCCGTCCGAGGCTACCCAGGATCTCGTCGGCGGTCTTCTTGATGATCGCTGCACGCGGGTCGTAGTTCTTGTAGACGCGGTGCCCGAAGCCCATGAGGCGGACGCCGTCCTGCTTGTTCTTGACCTTCTCCATGAAGTGCTTCGGGTCATCGCCCGAGGCGTTCAGCTTGCCGAGCATCTCGAGGACCGCCTGGTTGGCGCCGCCGTGGAGCGGACCCGAGAGGGCGTGGATGCCGGCGGAGACCGAGTTGAAGAGGTTCGCGTGGGCCGAGCCGACGAGACGCACCGTCGAGGTCGAGCAGTTCTGCTCGTGGTCGGCGTGCAGGATGAAGAGCAGGTCGAGCGCCTTGGCGACGGTCGGGTCGACCTCGTAGGGCTCGACGGGGTAGCCGAACGTCATCCGCAGGAAGTTCTCGACGAACGACAGCGAGTTGTCGGGGTACATGTACGGCTGGCCGACGCTCTTCTTGTGCGCCATGGCCGCGATGGTCGGCAGCTTGGCGAG
>DATIMB010000240.1:0-3651 GCA_035475875.1 Micrococcaceae bacterium | reverse complement strand
GCGGCGTAGGCCGCGCCCAGCGCGGTGGTTTCCACGATCTTCGGCCGGATGACCGGGATGCCCAGGATGTCCGCCTGGAACTGCATCAGCGCATCATTGGCGACCATGCCGCCGTCGACCCTCAGGTCCTCCATATCCACGCCGGCGTCGGCATTCGCCGCATCGAGCACCTCCCGGCTCTGGAAGGCCGTAGCCTCCAGGGCCGCGCGGGCAATATGGCCCTTGTTGACATAGCGGGTCAGGCCGACGATGACGCCGCGGGCGTCGCTGCGCCAGTACGGGGCGAACAGACCGGAGAAGGCCGGCACGATGTACACCCCGCCGTTGTCATCCACCGTCCTGGCCAGCGTCTCCACCTCCGGCGCCGAGCTGATCATGCTCAGGTTGTCCCGCAGCCACTGCACCAGCGATCCCGTGACGGCGATGGACCCTTCCAGCGCATAGACGGGTTTGGCATCCCCGAGCTTGTAGCACACGGTGGTCAGCAGACCGTTCTTGGAGTGCACAACCTCCTCACCGGTGTTCACGATCAGGAAGTTGCCGGTGCCGTAAGTGTTCTTGGCTCCGCCCTTGTCGAACGCGGCCTGGCCGAATGTCGCGGCCTGCTGGTCGCCCAGGATGCCGGCAACCGGAACCTCCCGCAGCAGCTGCGAAGTGTGCACGGTGCCATAGACCTCGGAGGAGGATTTGATCTCCGGCATCATGGACCTCGGCACGCCGAATGCGGCCAGGATCCCGTCGTCCCAGGACAGCGTTTCCAGGTCCATGAACATGGTCCTGGAGGCGTTCGTGACGTCCGTGATGTGCACCCCGCCGTCCGTCCCGCCGGTCAGGTTCCAGGTGACCCAGCTGTCCGTGTTGCCGAAGATCAGGTCCCCGGCCTCGGCCTTGGCCCGGGCTCCCTCGACGTTGTCCAGGATCCACTTGATCTTGGTGCCGGAGAAATAGGTGGCCAGCGGCAGGCCCACCTTCTGCTTGAACCGCTCCACACCTCCGTCGGCGGCGAGTTCATCGACGATGGGCTGGGTCCGGGTGTCCTGCCAGACGATGGCGTTGTAGACCGGCTGGCCGGTGGTCTTGTCCCAGACGACGGCGGTCTCCCGCTGATTGGTGATGCCGACGGCGGCAATGTCGTGCCGGGTCAGGTTCGCCTTGGACAGGGCGTTGCCGATCACCTCGCGGGTGTTGTCCCAGATCTCCATGGGGTTGTGCTCCACCCAGCCGGCCTTCGGGAAGATCTGTTCGTGCTCCTTCTGCCCGCTGGAGACGATGCTGCCGTCGTGGTCGAAGATGATGGCACGGGTGCTGGTGGTTCCCTGGTCAATAGCAATCACATATTGAGACATCATTGTTTCCTTTTGCTAGAAATGCCGATATTTTCGAAAACGGTGTTGCCGAAACGGTTTTTCCACAACCTATTTGTCCGCCACCTTCTTTCTATTTCACGACCAGCGGCAGGATCTGCGAGCCGAGGCCGCCCAAGGTGCCGCCGACGAGGGGTCCTACGATCGGTACCCAGGAGTAGCTCCAGTCGCTGGAGCCTTTACCCCTGATCGGCAGCAGAGCGTGCGCAATGCGCGGTCCCAGGTCGCGGGCCGGGTTGATGGCGTAACCGGTCGGCCCGCCGAGCGAGGCGCCGATCCCCACCACCAGCAATGCCACCGGCAGCGGACCGAGGTAGGTCGCGTTCTTGCCGAAAAGCAGGATCACGAACACCAGGACAAAGGTGCCGATGATCTCCGTCACCACATTCCAGCCATAGGCACGGACGGCCGGGCCGGTGGAGAACACGCCCAGTTTGGTGGCGGCATCCGGTTCCAGGTCGAAGTGTTGCTTGAAGGCCAGCCAGCACAGCACGGCACCCACGAAGGCTCCGACCATTTCCCCGCCGAAGTAGGTAACGATGGATGCCCCATCCACGGGAACACCGGGAACGAATTCCTTGGCTCCGCTGGCAACAATGCCCAACGTCACGGCAGGGTTCAGGTGGGCGCCGGACTTTGCCGCCACAAAGACGCCGGCCATGACCGCCAGTCCCCATCCCCAGTTGACCATCAGGAAACCGCCCGCGTTACCTTTGGTGCCCTTGAGCGCGACGTTTGCCACCACACCGCAACCCAGCAGGGTCAGCATCAGGGTCCCAAACACCTCGGACAGGAAGATCACACCAAGAGACATCCTTGACTCCTATTTCTATTCTGTTTTATGGCGGTTATCGAGTGATAGCGCCCGTCTTGAGCCTTTCCTCCCCCCAAGGGCGGCTAGGCGGTCAAGTTTTGCACCCGGACCGAGTGGAAGCGGTCCAGAATTTCTTCCGCATCGCGGATTTCCTCCTTGCAGCGCGCCTCGCTCCATCCCAGCGGCCCGGCGAGTGCTTGGGCGGTCTCGGCCAGCAGTTCGGGGGTCACCAGCCCGCGGAAGGCCAGCGACGTGCGGCGGATGAGTACGTCGACAAGGTGTCCGACCTGCTCATTTCCGACCATGTACTCCAGTTCCCGGCTGCTCAGTTCAGGGGTCGAGCTGAATACGTTGTCCTCTCCTGCCTGCAGATAGCCGATGACTTCATGGGCGCGGGTCCCGTAGCGCGTCAGCAGGACCATGGCGCGTTGCACGTCCACGCTGCCTCCGGTCCGGGAGCGGACCCACCGTTCGACGTCGTCGTCGGTCCTGGGGAAGCCGGCACCTCCGCCGATGGGCAGCCCGGCCGTGGAGACGCGGCGCTTTGCGCCGAGGATGGCCAGTACGTCATTGGCCAGGTGCTCGCCCAGGGCGCGGAAGGTAGTCCATTTTCCGCCCACCAGGCTCAGTACCGGCACGCTGCGGCCGGCGATGCTGCGTTCGCCCCGCTCGATCCGGTAGTCCCGGGAGACGAAGCCGGGCTGGGTCTCATCGTGGCGCGGCAGAGGACGGACGCCGGAAAAGCTGTAGACGATGCTGTCCGCGCCCACCCCGATCCGCGGGAAGACGTGTCCGATCAGTTCCAGGAAATAGTCGACCTCCTCCTGCGTGCAGACAGTGTCCTGGCTGATGTCCGCATCGATGTCCGTGGTGCCCACCAGCACCCGATCCCCCATCGGGTAGATCAGGACAATCCGCCCGTCAGTGTGTTCAAAGAACATTTCCCGCCCGGCGCAGGCAGCCAGCAGTTGCGGATGGTCGAGGACGATGTGCGAACCCTTGGTGCCGCCCATATACCGGCTCGGTGCGCCCAGCGCGGCGTTTGTCTGGTCCACCCAGGCGCCGGTCGTGTTGACGATGACGTCCGCTGTGAAAGTAAAGGATTGGCCGGTGAGCTGATCGGTTAGCTGCACCCCGTGCTCGGTGAGGGCGCTGGCGGTGAGGTAGTTGCTGGCCCGGGCCCGCAGCTCCTGCCCGGCGCCGGCCTGCCCCGCCTCCGTCTCCCCGGCGCTGGACTGTCCGGCCCCCGTCTGCCCCGCCCCCGCCTGCCCGGCTCCGGCCTGCTGGGCGTCGCGCAACACGTCCAGCGTCAGCCGCTCCGGATTGTGCACAGAGGCGTCAAAGTAGGTCGCCGCGTATTTGATGCCGGGGTTGAGCTGCGGCTGCTCGGCCAGCGCGCGCTTCCGGCCCACGAAACGGTGCCGCGGCACCGTCCCGCCATCGCGGGAGAAGGAATCGTAGAGGCTTAGGCCC
>DATIMB010000239.1:0-2296 GCA_035475875.1 Micrococcaceae bacterium | reverse complement strand
CGACGACGCGTCCGTGCACAACGCGGTCGCTGCCGCCGTTAAAGTCGTCAGGGATTCCGGTCTGCCCAACCGCACCGATTCGATGTTCACCACCATTGAGGGGGAGTGGGACGAGGTGATGGAGGTGGTCAAGCGGGCCACCGAGGCCGTGGGCCGGTTCGGCAGCCGGGTTTCGCTGGTGCTGAAGGCAGATATCCGACCCGGTCATGTGGGGGAGTTGACCGGCAAGATCGAGCGGCTGGAACAGGCGCTGGACCGCGCCTGACCGCCTCCGCTTCCGCTCTGGCCCGCCTCCGCTTCCGCTCTGGCCCGCCTCCGCTTCCGCTCTGGCCCGCCTCAAAGGTAGAGGGCTAGGCTGTTGGCCATGGCTGATCACCCCACCGAGAATGGCTGGCTCGACGTCGAATCCTTCCTGTCCCGCACGCTGGTTAAGGGCGACGACGCCCTGGACCAGGCCGTGGCGGCCGGCCGGGAG
This sequence comes from Micrococcaceae bacterium, assembly GCA_035475875.1. Taxonomy (GTDB): domain Bacteria; phylum Actinomycetota; class Actinomycetes; order Actinomycetales; family Micrococcaceae; genus Arthrobacter_M. The sequence continues at coordinate 1,821 of DATIMB010000239.1, read as the reverse complement.
GCGGGGCTGCCGCCCATCGAGGTGGCGCCGACGGCGGGCAAGCTGCTGATGCTTCTTGCGAGGATGAGCGGTGCCCGGCGGGTGCTGGAGATTGGCACGCTGGCCGGCTTCAGCACCATCTGGCTGGCCCGCGGGATTCCCGACGACGGACGGCTGGTCAGCTGCGAATACTCCCCTGAGCACGCTGCCGTCGCCCGCCGGAACGTCGACCGGGCCGGGATCGGGCCCAAGGTGGACATCCGCGTGGGCCCGGCCCTGGAAACGCTGCCCAAACTGGCCGACCAGGAGGCGTTCGACTTTGTGTTCATCGACGCGGACAAGGGCAACAACATTAATTACCTTGAGTGGGCCCTGCGCCTCACACGTCCGGGCAGCGTGATTGTGCTGGACAACGTGATCTGGGATGGCACCATCCTGGATCCGGAGGCCGAATCCGATGCTGCTGCGATCAGGGCCTCGCTGGAATTCATCGGCGCCAACCCCTCCCTGGAGGCAACGGCCATCCAGACCGTCGGATCGAAGGGCTGGGACGGCTTCGCCGTCGCGCTGGTCCGCTGAACCACCTTCCGGCGCAGCCAAGCCCAAGCGCGCGGACAGGTTGGGCCCCCGGGTGCGCGTATTCTGGCGAAATGACCGAGTTTCCCCTGTACCGCGCCACCGTGGAGGACGCGGCCGAGATAGTCCTGATGCTCCCGATGCCTGGGGCAACCCGTCGGAGATCCGGATGGTGAGGGACTGATGGGCCGGCAGCGGCGGAACAGGCCTGCCGAGCAGGACGGGGAAGCGGCGGACTCCGGTCCGGTTGCCGGCACCTACCGGATCGACACGGGCGTGGCGGAGCTGCTGCCGGACGGCGGCAATCCCGACGGCTGGTTGCTCAAGCTCAACGGGGTGCAGAGTTCGCACGTGGACCTGGCCGATCCGCTCCGGCTGGAATTCGAGTACATGCGCTGGATCATGGCTCTGGTGGAAAGCCAGTGGTCCCGTTCGGTGCGGCTTCGGGTCCTGCACCTGGGCGGCGCCGCCTGTTCCCTGGCCCGGTACCTGGTCGCAGCCTACCCCGGCTCCCGCAACGTCGTCGTCGAAATTGATGCCCGGCTGGCAGAATACGTCCGGGCCTGGTTCAACCTGCCGCGCGCGCCGCTGCTGAAGATCCGGGTGGGCGAGGCCCGGCAGGTGACCGAATCGCTGACCGACGCCAGCCGCGACCTGATCATCCGCGACGTCTTCGCCGGAGCGCTGACGCCCAAGCCGCTGACCACCATGGAGTTCACCGCCCAGGCGCGCCGGGTCCTGGCGCCGGACGGCGTGTACCTGGTCAACTGCGGCGATGCTCCCGCGCTGGCGACGGCCAGACGGGAGGCGGCGACCATCGCCGCCAGCTTCACGCACACGGCGATCATCGCGGATCCGCCGATGCTCAAGGGCAGGCGCTACGGCAACATCATCATCGCCGGCAGTGACGCTCCGCTGGCGGAAAGCCCGCTGCTGCCGCGCGAGCTGCTGGGTGGCGCCGTGCCGGCGCAGTTGTGGGACGACGCGGCGGTGCGCCGATTCGCTCTCGGTGCCGCGCTGCTCACCGACTGACCGGCCCGTCAGCCCTTAACCGGGGATGGCGCGCCCCAGGAGGGCGTCCCGGTGGGCGGCTGCCTGCTGGCGGAGGGCGGCGACGACGGCGGCTACGGCAGGTTGGCGGAGGGAATCGGGACGCAGCACCATCCAATACGGCAGCTGCTCCTGGAAATCCGATGGCAGCAGGCGGACCAGGTCGGCGTGCCGGTCCGCCATGAAGCACGGCAGGAAACCGATGCCGGCACCGGC
>DATIMB010000238.1:0-2188 GCA_035475875.1 Micrococcaceae bacterium | reverse complement strand
GCCGGGGTCGGCGTCGCCGAACTGCTTGCGGCACCAGACGGGTTCAGGGAGTCATTCGGATTGTCGGCGTTCGCGCCCGGCGTGCTCAGCGGCAGCGCATAGGCAGGGACCTGGCCGCGGGTCGGTGTGGGTTCAAAGGGCACCCAGCCCAGACCTTCGAAATACAGTTCCGGCCAGGCGTGGGCGTTGTGCCCGTCCACGCTGTATTCGGTCAGCTGTTCACCGTCCACCATGACCTTGTTCCCGGTGAGGCGGCCGGGGGCGTAGCCGACCGCGATCCGGCTGGGGATGCCGGCCTCCCGCGCCATCACCGCCATAGCCGCCGCGAAATGCACGCAGTAGCCGCTCTTGACCTGCAGGAATTTGGCCACCACGTCCATTCCGCTGCCGTCATAGCCCTCCTTCAGCGGCGTCTGCTCGGAATAGGTGAAGTCGGGCCCGCGCAGGTAGTCCTGCAGCGCCAGGGCCTTGTCGTACGGGGTCGGAGCCTTGCCGGTGACGGAGAGGGCCGTGGATCTGATGATGTCCGGGGTGTCCTTGGGCAGCGCCAGGAACTGCGGGTCCAGGGACTGCCGCGGCGGGCTCACTACCTGTTCCAGGACCGCGCGGGTCAGCTTGGGCATCACGCTGCGGACCTGGTAGATCTGATGCAGCGTGTTACTGTCCAACGCCGAGATGGTCAGCGTCTCCGGATCCCAGGTCCACCGGCCCAGCAGGCCGTCAACGCTCAGCGGCGCGTACGGGACGGGCAGCCACGGGCTGCTGAAGTCCTGGGAATTGATCTGCGTGGTGGTGAAAACCCCGTTCAGGACCGAGGCCGAGGAGAAGTCGTCGGTGATCCGGCTCGGGTCCAGCCGCCGTTCGGCGCTGCGGTCTTCCGGCTCCCACGAGTCGCCCTGGAAGTTCTCCAGAGTGGCCGAACGCAGGTAGAGCGGGGTGGTGGAGTCTGTAGCGTAGGTCATCTGGCCCAGCGCGCTGGGGTTGCGCAGGTCGTTGCCTAGCGTGATCATCGGGTTGAGGCCGGAGACCTTCCCAAAGGGGTTGTAGTGCGAGCCCTCCGGAAAGGTGCCGCTGTTGAAGCCCGGGATGGCCAGTGGCAGCACCAGGGTAACGACGACGGCGGCACCTCCTATGCCGATGGCGCGCCTGAGCTGGCCTCCGGTCCGGGTGGGGGCTATCTGCGTCCGGCCGTGCGGCGCGTACCACTGGCTGCAGGCCAGGATCAGCAGGTACCCGCAAGCACCGGCCACAAAGCCCAAGCCGCCCACGCTGTCGGGTTTGACCAGCGCCGGAATCAGCAGCACGGCCAGCAGGCCGAGCCCGCTGCTGGCCGGCATGGTCAGGCTGACCGCCAGCGAATCGACCAGCAGGGTCACCAGGCCCAGCCCCGCGCAGGTCACCAGCAGGATGCCGTTCAGCGGGTCCACCGGCGCCACGCCGCCGATGACGGTGTCGGAGGTCAGCCGGAGCAGGGGACCGAGCTCGGCGAAGGTGGCCTTGGTGGGGATCAGGCCCAGGAGGGCGGTTGTATTGAAGAACTGCAGCGTCAGCATGCCCACCAGCGCGGCAAAGCCCAGGACCGGGACCAGTACCTCGGGAAAGCGCACCGTGCGCGCGGCAGCCATCACCAGGAGCACGGAGCCCACCGTCACGACGACGGAGAAGAGCCACGACCAGCCGCGCAGCACCCCATCCAGGCCCAGTGAACAGCCGATCACGCCGGCAAAGACGGCTGCCGCCATGGCCCACGGCATGGGTCCGACCGGCGGGCGGGAGGGCCGGCTGTTGCGGTTTCCGGCACCGGTCTCCTGGTTCCTGGCAGGACCGGAGGCTACCCGGGTCGGCATGCTCACGGCAGCCCTCCGGCGCGTTCACGCAGCGTCGCGGCCCGGTGCGTATCCACCGCCGTTTTGCCGCTGGCGGCGGCGAAGAACTGGGCATCGTCAAAATAGGCCCAGGCGGAGGTCAGCGAGGTCCGGCTGTTCGCGGCGATGGCACGCCAGCCGCCCAGCCGCAGGGTCTCCAGCAGCTGGTGCGCGTCCTGCGGGCGTTCGGTGACCACAATCGCAAAGGCGTTCGCGCCGAAGTCCGCGGCGGGTGCCAGGCTCCTGGCCTCCGCCGGGGTGAGGTGGCCCAGCAGCGCGATCAGCGGCCCGCGCTGGCGGTGCGTGGAAAGCCGATCCAGCAG
>DATIMB010000237.1:0-6999 GCA_035475875.1 Micrococcaceae bacterium | reverse complement strand
CGCAACGGCCGGGCACCCATCGCCGGATCGTAGCCGCGGGTGGCCAGCAGCACCTTGGCGGCGGCGGTGAGCTCGATGCCCATGTCCTTGTCCTCCAGGCGCTTCTCCAGCTTCCCGACCATCAGGTCGACGATCTCGATGATCTCCTCCTGCGTCAGCTGCGGGAAGACCACCACGTCATCGACACGGTTCAGGAACTCGGGCCGGAAGTGCTGCTTGAGCTCCTCCGTGACCCGGGCCCGCATCCGGTTGTAGCCGGTCTGCGTATCGGTACCGGACTGGAACCCGGTAGCCACGGTCTTGGAAATGTCCCTGGTTCCCAGGTTGGTGGTCATGATGATGATGGTGTTCTTGAAGTCCACCACCCGGCCCTGGCTGTCCGTGAGGCGGCCGTCCTCAAGGATCTGCAGCAACGAGTTGAACAGGTCCGCGTGGGCCTTTTCCACCTCGTCGAAGAGCACCACGGAGAACGGGCGGCGGCGGACCTTTTCGGTCAGCTGCCCGCCTTCCTCGTAGCCCACGTAGCCGGGAGGGGCACCGAACAGCCGGGACACGGTGTGCTTCTCCGAGTACTCCGACATGTCCAGCGTGATCAGCGCATCCTCCTCGCCGAAGAGGAATTCCGCCAGTGCCTTGGCCAGCTCCGTCTTGCCGACGCCGGTGGGCCCGGCAAAGATGAACGAGCCGCCGGGGCGCTTGGGGTCTTTCAGACCGGCACGGGTGCGGCGGATCGCCTGCGAGATGGACTTGATCGCCTCGTTCTGGCCCACCACGCGGCGGTGGATCTCGTCTTCCATCTTGAGCAGCCGGCTGGACTCTTCCTCGGTGAGCTTGAAGACCGGGATGCCGGTGGAGTTCGCCAGCACCTCGGCGATGAGCTCCTCGTCAACCTCGGAGACGTCGTCCAGGCCGCCGGACTTCCACTGGCGCTCCTTTTCGGCGCGCTCGGTGATGAGCTTCTGCTCCCGGTCCCGCAGCGAAGCGGCGCCCTCAAAGTCCTGGGCGTCGATCGCGGATTCCTTCTCCCGCTTGACCTCGGAAATCTTCTCATCCATCGCCTTGAGCTCCGGCGGCGCCGTCATCCGGCGGATGCGCAGCCGCGCGCCGGCCTCGTCAATCAGGTCGATGGCCTTGTCCGGCAGGAAACGGTCGCTGATGTAGCGCTCCGAGAGATTGGCCGCCGCCGCCAGCGCACCATCGGTGATGGAGACGCGGTGGTGTGCCTCGTAACGGTCGCGCAAGCCCTTGAGGATCTCGATCGCGTGCGCCACATTAGGCTCGGCGACCTGGATCGGCTGGAAACGGCGCTCCAGCGCCGCGTCCTTCTCGATGTGCTTGCGGTACTCGTCCAGGGTGGTGGCACCGATGGTCTGCAGCTCGCCACGGGCCAGCATGGGCTTGAGGATCGAGGCCGCATCAATGGCGCCCTCGGCCGCGCCCGCACCGACCAGGGTGTGGATCTCGTCGATGAACAGGATGATGTCCCCGCGGGTACGGATCTCCTTGAGGACCTTCTTCAGCCGCTCCTCGAAGTCACCGCGGTAGCGCGAACCGGCCACCAGCGAACCCAGGTCAAGAGTGTAGAGCTGCTTGTCCTTAATGGTCTCCGGCACGTCCCCACGGACAATCGCCTGGGCCAGGCCCTCGACGACGGCGGTCTTGCCGACGCCGGGCTCACCGATCAGGACAGGGTTGTTCTTAGTGCGGCGGGAGAGGACCTGCATGACGCGTTCCATCTCGTGCTCGCGCCCGATGACGGGGTCAAGCTTGTTTTCCCGCGCGGCCTGCGTCAGGTTGCGGCCAAACTGGTCCAGCACCACCGATCCGGCCGGAGTACCTTCGCTCTGGCTGCTGCCACTGGCCACCGGCTCCTTGCCCTGGTAGCCGGAGAGCAACTGGATGACCTGCTGGCGGACACGGTTCAGGTCCGCGCCGAGCTTCACCAGCACCTGGGCGGCCACACCCTCGCCCTCACGGATCAGGCCCAGCAGGATGTGCTCGGTGCCGATGTAGTTGTGGCCCAGCTGCAGGGCTTCGCGCAGCGAGAGCTCCAGCACCTTTTTGGCCCGCGGGGTGAACGGGATATGCCCGCTGGGCGCCTGCTGGCCCTGGCCGATGATCTCCTGGACCTGCTCACGCACGCCGTCAAGGGAGATGCTTAGGGATTCAAGGGCCTTGGCGGCCACTCCCTCACCCTCATGGATGAGGCCGAGCAGAATGTGCTCAGTGCCGATGTAATTGTGGTTGAGCATGCGGGCCTCTTCCTGGGCCAGCACGACAACACGTCGGGCTCGGTCGGTAAATCTCTCAAACATTTCGCCACACTCCTAGCTACTGCGTACTTTGATGCTACGCAGATCCTCCGCCCGATGGGGGCGTGTTCGCCACAGGGGAAATATGACGGGGGACCGGCAGTGCGCACCTGAGGGATTCGCCGGGGGATTTGGAGGGGATTGGCCGGGGGCCAGCAGGGAATCCGCCTGCCGGGACTCAGCCGTTGGCGCGGTGGTAGGCTTCCTGGATTTCGGCCTGGATGCGTCCGCGTTCCCGCACCTCGTAGCCGTTTTCCCGTGCCCACTGCCGGATCAGCCCGACGTCCTGGCTGCGTGCGGGCGCCGCTTGCCGGCCGCCCTTGGTGGCACGGGCATTGACCTTGCGTCCCTTTGCCAGGTAGGGCTCCAGTGCGGCGCGCAGCTCGCGGGCATTGGCGTCGGAAAGGTCTATTTCATAGTTGCTGCCGTCCAGGCCAAAGCGGACTGTTTCATCCGCCGAGCCGCCGTCAACATCATCAACCAGAATGATTTTAACTTTTTGAGCCATCTGACAATCCCCTGTTTCCCATAGTCGCATTGTATTTGGGCAAACCGATACTAATACGAGTATGAAGGCAAGGGGGCATTGCCGTCAAAGGGCAATCTAATAGGCTGCGCAATAGCCGGAAATGAATTTACTCCTGCTTTTGCGCGGCTTCGTGTTCGGCGCGTGCCAGTGCTTCGCGCTCGGACCTGTCCGCGTTGAAAATGGCCTTGATGGCGAAGAAAAAAACCACGCCAACGCCGACGGAGGGGACGATAACTGCCAGGTAATCCATGAATTTCAGCTTCTATTCGGGTTTGGTCAGGTTTTCAGGCTTCATGAGCGGGAAGAGAATCGCCTCGCGGATTCCCACCTGGGTAAAGAGCATCACCAGACGGTCAATGCCAAGCCCCAGTCCACCCATTGGCGGGGCACCATATTCGAGCGCGCGCAGGAAGTCCTCGTCCAATTGCATGGCCTCCGGATCCCCGGCGGCAGCCTGCAGCGACTGTGCAGTCAGGCGTTCGCGCTGGATCACCGGATCCACCAATTCGGAGAAGGCCGTACCGGTCTCCTTGCCGTCAATGATCAGGTCCCAGGCCTCGATTAGCCGGCCGTCCTTGCGGTGCGGGCGGGCCAGCGGCTGGGCCGACGGCGGGTAGTCGCAGACAAAGGTCGGCTGGATCAGCGTCGGCTCCACGATTTCCCCGAAGAGCTCCACCACCAGCTTTTCGGCATCCCAGCCGGCGTCGACCTTGACGTCGTGCCGGGAGGCAATGCTCCGCAGCACCTCGGCGCCCGTCTCCGGGGTGATCTCCTGCCCGACGGCGTCGGAGAGTCCCTGGTAGACCGGAAGCCAGGCCCACTCGCCGTCGAGGTCCACGGTGCCGCGCGGCGTCTCAATGGTGCGTGAGCCGGCCGCGTCGGCGCAGGCAAGGATGATGCGCTGCATGGTGGCTGCCATGGTGAACTGATCCCCGTAGGCCTCGTACGCCTCCAGCATCGTGAATTCCGGGCTGTGGGTGGAATCCACGCCCTCATTGCGGAAGATCCGGCCCACCTCGAAGACCTTGTCCAGGCCGCCGACGACGGCCCGCTTGAGGTAGAGCTCGATGGCTATGCGCAGCGTCATGGGCTGGTCGAAGGCGTTCAGATGGGTGCGGAACGGCCGGGCTGCAGCACCGCCGTGCACCAGCTGCAGGATGGGGGTCTCCAGCTCGATGTAGTCCTCGCCATGCAGGGTATCGCGCACGGCACGGACAATCCGGGACCGGGTCTTGACCTGCTCACGGGCCTGGTCGCGCACAATCAGGTCCACATAGCGCTGCCGGACGCGCATCTCCTCCGACAGCTCGGCATGCAGCACTGGCAACGGACGCAGAGATTTGGACGCCATCTGCCAGGAGTCGACCATCACGGAGAGCTCGCCGCGCTTGGAGCTGATCACCTCGCCGTGCACAAAGACGTGGTCGCCCAGGTCCACTAGGGCCTTCCAGTCGGCCAGCAGCTCTTCCCCGACGTTGGCCAACGACAGCATCGCCTGCAGCCGGGTCCCGTCACCGTCCTGAAGGGTGGCAAAACACAGCTTTCCGGTGTTGCGGATGAACACCACCCGCCCGGTGACCCCAACAAACTCGCCGGTGGTCTCATCCGCCTGCAGCTGCCCGTAGGCGGCCCGGACCTGCGCCAGGGAATGGGTCCGCGCCACGCCCACCGGGTAGGCCTGCTCCCCGCGCTCCAGCAATTTGGCGCGCTTGTCCATCCGGATCTGCATCTGCTCCGACGCTTCGGCGTGGCTCAGTTCGGCCTTGGGCTTGGCGGATCCGGCGGTGGGGAGGGTTTTTTCTTCGGTCACGGGATCTAAGTTTAGTCGTTCAAACTGGATGCCCGCCGTGGGCCTCCGCACTGCTCAGTCGGCGCGGCCCAATGGCATGTTGTCAATCAGGCGGACCGGACCTACCTTGGCGGCGATCAGCGCCAGCGCCTCCCCGGTGAAGGGTGTCTCGCGGCAGTTTTCCGCCCTGGGCTCCAGGGTTTCGGGGTCCACGACCTCGAAATAGTCCAGCCCCACCAGCGGCTGGCTTTCCACCAGGGCGACGGCGGATTCCGGATCCAGCGGCTCGTGCCGGTCCGCGCGGGACTTCAGCAGCCGCAGGGCTCGGGAAAGCACCAGCGCTGCGTCGCGCTCCTCCTCGGAGAGGAAACGATTGCGGCTGGACAGCGCCAGGCCGTCCTCGGCGCGCGCCGTCGGTACGGCCACGATCTCCACCGGGAAGTCCAGATCCGCCACCATGCGGCGCACCAGGGCCAGCTGCTGCGCGTCCTTTTGGCCAAAATAGGCGCGGTAGGACGGGGCTATCCCTGCTGTACTGCGGGCGCCTGGTTGGCACAGGTGGAGCAGCTTGGCCACCACCGTCAGCGCGCCGTCGAAGTGTCCCGGCCGGGAGGCACCCTCATACTTCTCCCCCAGGTCTCCGGCGGTGATCCGCACCGCGGGCTGGCCGCTGGGGTACATCTGTTCCACCGGCGGGGCAAAAACCAGGTCCACACCCTGTTCGTCCAGCAGTTGCAGATCCGCCTCCAGCGTGCGCGGGTAGCGCTCCAGGTCCAGCGCCTCGCCAAACTGCAGCGGGTTGACAAAGATGCTGGCGACGACGACGTCGTTGGCGTCCACGGCGGCGCGCGCCAGTTGCGCATGGCCGGGGTGCAGCGCTCCCATGGTGGTCACCAACCCCAGCGACGCCGCGCCTTTCGACCCCATGAGTGCGGCGCTGGAAGCCCTGAGTTCGGCAATGGTGGTGGCAAGTTGGATGGCCATTGTCAGTTGGTTTCCTTCCCGGATCCCGGTTTGTTGGTCTTTTCTGCAGGCGGAAACGCGTCCTCCACGCCGTCCGGATCCCCGGCTCGCCCCCCGTCCGGATCGGCCTCCGGGTCCGGTTCAAGTGCCAGCCGGAGATCCTCCAGCTGTCCGGGCCGCAGCAGCCCGCGCCGGGCGGCCCGGACAGCGGTGGCCTCGGCCATGGCCGTATAGGCGGCAAGCAGGTCCGCGCTGCCGTCCGGAACGGTCTGCCCGTATTCCTCCAGCGCTTGGATGTGCGCGGCCACGGTGCCGACGTCACCGCGGGCCACCGGGCCGGTCAGGGCGGACTCCCCCGACGCCAGCGCGTTGTCCAGCGAGGCCCGCAGCAGCGGACCCAGCAACTGTTCCGGATTCTCCACGCCGATGTCCCCGAGCAGTTGGCAGGACTGGGCTACCAGCGTCACCAGATGGTTGGAGGCATGGGCCAGCGCCGCGTGGTACAGCACCCGGTCCCCCTCGGCGATGACCACCGGCTCGGCACCCATCTCCACCACCAGCGCCTGGGCGATCGGCAGCATCGCGGGGTCCGCCGAAACGCCGAAGCTGCAGTCCGGAAGCCGGGCCAGGTCCAGGCTCATGCCGGTGAAGGTCATGGCCGGGTGCAGCGCCAGCCCGATCGCGCCGGCGGCTCGTGCCGGAGCCAGGACCCCAGTTCCGAACCGGCCGGAAGTGTGCGCGACCAACTGGCCCTGCTGCCAGGCTCCGGTGGCCGCCAGACCCGATACCAGGGCCGGCAGCGCGTCATCCGGAACGGCCAGCAGCACCAGCTCTGAGCGCTCCACGACCTGCGGAATCTCCAGCACGGGCACGCCGGGCAGCAGGTTTTCCGCGCGGTCGCGGGACGCTTCTGAGACGGCGGAGACGCCGACGACGGCGTGGCCGGCAGCGCGCAGGGCGGCGCCGAGCACAGCGCCCACCTTTCCGGCACCGATGATGCCGATGCCTAACCGGCCGGGTTTGCCGCTCCTGCCGGTATTGGAAGTAATGGCGTTGGAATTCATGCTGCGCCGATTCCTTCCTGCTGATCTGCGGAAGCGGGTGGGGTCATCCAGCGCTCCGGCATGGCTATCCGTCGCGCGGTGGCAGCCCGAGCGGCCTGTTCCGTGAACAGCTGCATGGCCAGCCCTGAGTCCAGATGATGCACCACCGGGCGCACCGGACCCGCCGTCGAGTGCAGTTCAAAGTCCATCAGCCGCAGCCGACGCATCAGCGGGCCCTGGAACAGGCTCAGCGACTGCGTGCGCTCGTGCGGCACCACCTGCAGGTGCCGGAAGAAAAACCCGTGCCTGCACAGCAACGCGGTCCCGGTGGCGCGGAAGGCGTTGCGCCGCCAGGCCAGCGGG
>DATIMB010000236.1:0-3328 GCA_035475875.1 Micrococcaceae bacterium | reverse complement strand
AACTCCAGAAAAGATCCCAGTTGGACGTCATGCCTCAGCCTAACTGGCCAGGACCTGCGGACGCCGTTACTTCGAGACGTCCGCGCCGAAGTACTTCTCCGAGATCTTGGTCAGCGTGCCGTCGGACTGCAGGTCCGCCAGGGCCTTGTCCACTGCCTGCACCAGCGCAGTGGAGCCCTTGCGGAAGGCGAACGCATTCTGCGACTTGTCGGCGGACTCCGCGGCGATCTTCAGCCCGGAGTTGGGGTTGGTTTTGGCGTAGTCCAGGAACGTCAGCTTGTCATTGACGACGGCGTCGACGCGGCCCTGGCGGAGCAGTTCCACGGACTGGGCCCAGCCCTCCACGGCCTGGACGTTGGCGCCAGCCTGCTGGGCGACCTTGTAGTAGTTGCTGGTCAGCGACTGGGCAGTGGTCTTGCCTTTGAGGCTGTCGAAGCTGGTGATGGAGTTGTCATTCGCCTTGGTGACGATGACGCTCGGGGAGACCGTGTATGGGGTGGAGAAGTCGTATTTGGCGCTGCGCTCCGGATTGATCGAAATCTGGTTGGCGATGGCATCGAAGCGCTTGGCGTCCAGGCCGGCGAAAATGCCGTCAAACTGGGTTTCCTGGAAACCGGCCTTCACGCCCAGCTTGTCCGCAACCGCCTTGGCGATCTCCACGTCGTAGCCGGTCAGCGGACCGGATCCGTTTTCATGGAAGGTGAAAGGTTTATATGTTCCTTCGGTGGCGAAGACGATCTGGCCCTTGGACTTCACACTGCTGAGCGAGGTGTCCCCGCCGCCACTCGACGACGGCGAGGAGGTGCCACCCCCGGAGCAGGCCCCAAGGGCCAGGGAGAGTGCAGCTACCAGGCTGACGGCGGCAAAGCGGCGACGGTTCATGGGATTTCCTTTGCTTCCACAACTTATAACGGCCGGCCGGAGGTTACCGGTGCCGCTCAGGCTGCGACCCTACCAGCCGCAGCACCGGCGGCAGCATGTTCCATTTCCTTAGGTTACGCCAATGTGACGCAGGCAACTTGACCTGGGTTGCAATTTTGCGCGCAGAGGAATAGTGGCCGCTGTTCGGCGGTTGAGCAGGAATGTGCCCGGGGATCTAGGCTTGTACACCGGGGACTTCTTCAGCCGAGAAGCCGCGCAGACTTGAGGAGAGCACCGCAGATGAGTATGGAAGGCGCAGCCTGGAGCTCGCTGTGGAGCTCGATGCGCTCGGACAAGAGCAGCAACGGGATTTCAAAGGATACGCCGCGGCGCACCCTGGCCTTCGCGAAGCCCTACAGCGGCCGGCTGCTGGTCTTCGTGGTGCTCTCCGTGGCCTCGGCGATCCTGGCGGTGGCCACGCCGGTGCTGGCGGGGCAGGTGGTGGACGCGATCGTGGCCCGGTCTGACGTGCAGATCGTCATCAACCTGGCCCTGCTGATTGCCGCCGTCGCCGTGCTGGACGCCGGCTTTTCCCTGGTGATCCGCTGGATCTCCGCCAATCTGGGCGAGAGTGTGATCTTGGACCTGCGTACTTCCGTGTTCAACCATGTGCAGCGGATGCCCATCGCCTTCTTTACCCGGACGCGGACCGGTGCCCTGGTCAGCAGGCTGAACAACGATGTCATCGGTGCCCAGCAGGCCTTCAGCGGCACGCTCTCCGGCATCGTCAGCAACTCGGTGGCGCTGATCCTGACCCTGATCGTGATGCTGGGCAAGTCCTGGCAGGTCACAGTCCTGGCGCTGGTGCTGCTGCCGCTGTTCCTGATCCCGGCCCGGCGCTTCGGCTCCCGGCTGGCGGGGATGCGCAAGGAAGCTGCCAACCTCAACGCGGACATGAGCACCCAGATGACCGAGCGGTTCTCCGCGCCCGGGGCCACGCTGGTGAAGCTGTTCGGCCGTCCGGCGGACGAATCGCTGGAGTTCGGCAACCGGGCGCGGCGCGTGCGCGACATCGGCGTGCGCACCGCGGTGATGCAGTTTGTCTTCTTCACCGCCCTGATGCTGGTCTCCTCGCTGGCCCTGGCGCTGGTCTACGGGCTGGGCGGCTATTTTGCCATCCGCGGACAGCTGGCCGCGGGCGACGTCGTCGTGCTGGCCCTGCTGTTGACCCGCCTTTACGCCCCGCTCACCGCCCTGGCCAACGCGCGGGTGGACATCATGAGCGCCCTGGTCAGCTTTGACCGGGTCTTTGAGATTCTGGACCTCAAGCCGCTGATCCAGGAAAAGCCGGACGCCGTGTCGATTCCCCATGGTCCGGTGGGCGTGGAGTTCGACGACGTCCGGTTCGCCTATCCGTCGGCCGACAAGGTCTCGCTCGCCTCCCTGGAGGACGTCGCGGTGCTCGACACACGCGGCGGCGAAGAGGTCCTGCACGGCATCAGCTTCCGCGCGGAGCCCGGGCAGACCATCGCGCTGGTCGGCTCCTCCGGTGCCGGGAAATCCACCATCGCGCAGTTGCTCTCCAGACTCTACGACGTGGATTCCGGCGCGGTCCGGCTGGCAGGAACCGATGTGCGCGAGGTGAGTTTCGATTCGCTGCGGCAGACCATCGGGATGGTCACACAGGACGGGCACCTGTTCCACGAGTCCATCCGCTCCAATCTGCGGCTGGCCCGTCCGGATGCGACAGATGAGCAGATCTGGGACGCGCTGCGCCGGGCCCGGCTGCAGACCATGATCCAGTCCCTGCCCGACGGGCTGGATACGGTCGTGGGGGAGCGCGGCTACCGGCTCTCCGGCGGTGAACGGCAGCGCCTGACGATTGCCCGGCTGCTCCTGGTCCAGCCTGCCGTGGTGGTCCTGGATGAGGCGACGGCGGCGCTGGACTCCACGAACGAGGCGGCCGTCCAGTCGGCCCTGGGCGAGGCGTTGAAGGACAGGACCGCTATCGTGATTGCGCATCGGCTCTCCACCATCCGCTCCGCCGACGCCATCCTGGTGGTCGAGGGCGGAGCGATCGTGGAGCGCGGAACCCATGAGGATCTGCTCGCGGCCGGCGGCCGTTACGCCGAGCTGCACGACACGCAGTTCGCCCAGGCCGTTGCCGCCGTCGTCGACGCCGACGTGACGGCGGACATCACCGTCACCAAGTAACCCGTCTACGCGGAAACCCCGAGCCGCCACGGCCGGCGGGACTTCAGCGAAGCCGGAGCAGGGTAGTGCTCAGCAGCAGATCCTTGGTGGGTCCGGTGACGTCCCATTCGTAGTCCAAGCGGTCCGGCGACGGCGAGCTGAAGCGGACCTGGTAGGTGTCCGGCGTGCACCAATGCGAGGCTGTCCAGGTGCCCTGCGACAGGTCAAGGTCGTGGAAAGGCCGGCCGTCGTCGAACAACACCTGCATGGCCGC
>DATIMB010000235.1:0-4769 GCA_035475875.1 Micrococcaceae bacterium | reverse complement strand
GAGGACGTCGTCGGACATCCAGCGCTTGATCATGTTCGCGCCGCCCTTTTCATCCGTTGCGCGGCTGCCTTCCGGCGCCGGCTGGCCCGGCTTGTACTTGCCGCTCAGCACGCCCTGGGCGATGGGCGACCAGACGATCTGCGACAGGCCCAGCTCCTCCGACGCCGGCACAATGCGCTCTTCGATAACGCGCCAGAGCATGGAGTACTGCGGCTGGTTGGAGATCAGCTGGATGTTCAGCTCCTTCGCCAACGCGTGGCCGGCGCGGATCTGCTCCTCGGTCCATTCGCTGACGCCGATGTACAACGCCTTTCCGGCCCGGACGACGTCGGCAAAGGCCTGCATGGTCTCCTCAAGCGGCGTTTCCACGTCATAGCGGTGGGCCTGGTAGAGGTCGACGTAGTCGGTCTGGAGCCGCTGGAGCGAACCGTCGATCGACTCCAGGATGTGCTTGCGGGACAGGCCGACGTCGTTGTGTCCCTTCGGTCCGGTGGGGCCGAAGACCTTCGTGAAGATCTCCAGCGACTGCCGGCGCTCGCCCTTGAGCGCTTCGCCCAGTACCGTTTCCGCAGCGGTGTTGGCGTAGACGTCCGCCGTGTCGAAGGTGCTGATGCCCGCATCCAGCGCCGCGCGCACGCACTGGGTGGCCGTGTCGTTTTCCACCTGTGAGCCGTGGGTGAGCCAATTGCCGTAGGTGATTTCGGAGATTTTGAGACCGCTGTTGCCGAGGTACCTGAAATCCATGCCTGTTCCTTCTCGAGAGGTTGTTTCCGCTGGGTTCGCCACTCGGCCCAATGTGTGCGCCGCTTGGACCTTTGGCCTGCGTTTGCCTCCAGCCTACGCATGCAAGGACACGGAGCGCAGGTGGACCATTCCTACCCTGGTCACTCGGGTTTTGAACCGGCGTCAGCCGGTTGTGGTGGTGGCGGTGAGGTCGAAGCTGGTGTCGCGGGTGGCGTGGTAGTTGAGGTGGGTTTCGGCGGCGATGGTGTTTGTGCCGTTGACGAGGAGGGATACCGGGACGTCGAAGGTGACCGGGGAGTTGTTGGCGGTGGCTGTGTTGACGGCGCTGGTGGCGTAGGTGTTGATGGTGGGGGTGCCGGCGGGCATGTTGCTGCGGCCGACTTCAGCGCCGTTGACGTAGACGACGACGCCGTCGTCGGCGACTGTGGTGAGGGTCAGTTTGGTGACCTGCGAGGTGTCGGGAAGGGTGAAGGGGTGGAGGTAGTAGCTGGCCAGGGGCCGTAGGGCTGTGTTGCTGTTGGGGTTGAGGTTGGTGCCCAACGGGGTGGAGCCGTAGCCGAGTACGGCGCTGCCGGTTTTCCAGGTGGAGGCGTTGTAGCCGGGGGTGTTCCAGGTGCTGGCAGGGGCGGTGGTTTCGTAGCGGTAGCTCCAGGTGGACTTGGCGGCGACGACGACGGTGCTGGTTGCCGGGCCGGTGGTGACCGTTACGGAGGCGGTTTTGGTGCCGGTGCTGCCGGTGTTGTCGGTGACGGTGAGGCTGACCGTGTAGCTGCCGGCGGCGGTGTAGGTGTGTGAGGGTTGGGTCCCCGTTGCGCTGCTTCCGTCGCCGAAGGTCCACGCATAGGAGGTGATGCTGCCGTCATCGGTCGAGGCGGAGGCATCGAAGGCGGCCGTAAGCCCGCTGACCGTTGAGGTGAAGGCCGCCACCGGAGCAGCACTCTGCGTGAACGGGACGCGTTGGACCTGCAGCACAGCGGCCGAATCCACCACCGTTACCTTCAGCCACTCATCGAGGGTCGGCCCACCCTCCACCGTGACCCTGGAAAGGTTCGGCACGGGCGAGGCGATCCCGTAATAGGACAGCCATGTGGATGAGGTCAGCGGTTTGTCACTGGCAAAGGAGTGCGTGTCACCGTTGAAGAGGAAGACGGGCAGCCCGAAGGCCAGGGACTCAGAGGCGATGGTCTTTACGAGATCACCGTAGGCCGTCCGGCTCGGTGTGCCGTGGAACATGTCCGCCTGGGTCATCAGTACGACAGCTCGGCTGTTGTGCGCTTCAGCCCGGGAAAAAGCTGCCCGGATAAGTGTGATGTCTGCATCGGTGCGGGCATTGACCTCTGCAACCTGTTCCTGGGTCGGTGCCGAGTACCCGCTCCAGGTGGATAGATCGTTCGCGGAGCCTACGATATGAACGGCGGCAAAGGTGATGCCGGCCTGATCGAAGAGGACATTTTCCGGAAAGTTCGCTTGGGCAGTGACACTGGCCGGATTCTGCCCAAGCGTTGATCCTGGGCTTGGAAAGAAGACCCGGCGAATGGCGGACAGCCGGTCGAGCGGGTTGGCGGCACCAATCGAGGCACCGGAACAGTCAGCCCACTCATTGTCCCCTGGCGTGTAGACAAGCGGGTCTTCAAACCGGTCGAAATCGGACCTGATCGTGGAGTAGTAGGAATCCGAACAGTTCGGCGGCCCTCCGATATCGCCAAGATGGCTCACCAGTTGCACCTGCGGATCTGCGTTGATCTGCCCGATCCTGCTAGGAAAAAGGCTGAGTTGGGTTGCACCATAGGGGGTGTCGCCGATGACGGCGAAAGTGAGCGGGGACAAGGCATCGCTTGTTCCCGCTGTTCCTACTAAGAAAGCGAAGGCAAGAGCAACGACGGCGGTGATGGTCACGGGCTGGCGTTTCACAAGGTCTCCTAACACACGACTTTCATCCCGGGGAGACCCTGCTTGCCAGGTGCTGACGTCTGAAGCGCCGGCTATTTGCCGCTAGCCGCCACTGCAATCAGCACCATTACTCCGCACGCTACAAGCCAATACGCCCGTTGTCCACAGCACCCATGGGCGCCCACCGGAATCCTCCGTGTCTACGGAAACGTTGCCTCTCTAAACCATCCGTCCCGGAATTGCCCTGTCGTTGACCCGGGCCGGTGACTAAAGCACCGCGCCCGGAAGGCCATCCAAGCAGTGGGCAGATCACCGGCCGTCAACCCGACACTCATCCAAAAAAGCCGCACACTGCCCTTGCGGTTAGCCCAGCTAGGGTGTGGAATCTGGGGAGGAGGTCCAGCCGGCACGATGGCGGCTTTCTCGGATGGCCGGTTAACCGGCTGAGTGGTGGAAGGCTTAGCCCGCCACCACTCACCCCCCAAGAACATGCGCTCCGAAAATCCCCCTCGATTCACACATTCATGATTATTGCACGTTCTAATGATTATGTGACTAACTGTCTCTCATTCTGAGACAAGCTTGTCGTGTCTGGCTTCCGCAACTGCCCAACTTTCGGTGCCGGAGGAACCTAAATTACGGCGTGTCGTCAATTTCGCCGGCGTGTCGCCGCGAAACCTGAGCAGTTGTGGGAGCCGCAAGATTTGCCAGCCCGGAATTGCGAGTTTTCCGGGCCTGGCTCCGGATCGAGAGCCAGACCAGCCCCAGCCCGACCGTCAGGCAGATGATGGCCCCGTAGGAAAGCAAATTAATGATGGTGAGGAGGGGCGTGGGTCCGTAGCCGTGAAAGAAGGCAAGCTGCACAACTGTCATGAGGACAACCATGCTGAATGCAGCACAGATGCAGGCCGCGGCCACCCGTTCCAATCGGAGATGAGAGGAACGGGTCGCTATCGCGGTAGGCACAATCAGGCAGGCGGCGGCGTAGGCCGGGTATAGGCGGCCGGCGGCAATGTAAAAGCCAACCGGCGCCTGGTCAAGATATTTCGCCAGTCCGGTGCTGGAAACCGGGAGGTCGCTGAGCAGGAACGGAACTACGGTGCCGACGCAGATCACCAGCAGCACCGAGATCCCGATAGGTCCACGGATCAGGCGCTCAGCCCTGGGTGAGCGGTAGGCCGCCGCGATTTTGGACGCCAGGATGAAGAAGATCGCGTAGAGGGCAAAGCGCAGGATGAGGTTGGCGAAATTCCGGCCGCCCAGCAAGCCGTCGACCGGGAGGTAGATGGCAGGCAGGCTCAGCCCGACGGCGATGGCGATCAGCAGGAAGGCCCAGAACAGGCTGGCATTACGGCCCCGAATGGCAGCGGGCAGCCGCCATGCCGCGCAGGCCACACCCAAGCCCAGCGCTACCCATTGCATTACGGTGATCATCCCAGGTTCTCCCAAAGTGCTTTCGTTTGTTCGTTGTCTTGGTCTACGCGGCGCAGCGTCTTACCCAGCGCCTCCAGCCGCACGGCCGCCGTCGCCACCAGCTCCGTGTCCGATAGGCGCCGTAGGGCTTCCTGCCTGGCATCGGGTGGCCAGCGTGCTTCCTGCGGGCTCAGCAGGCCGATTGCCACCAGTCCGTTGGTCAGTCCGACGCCGGCAATCCGGGCAGTTTCGACGGCGACGGCGGGCGGCAGCCGGTTGGCGGTCAGCTGCGCGGAGAGGTTCTGTGGAGCAATCCGAAGGCTCCCGGCGATCTGCTGCCGCAGGTTCCCCGGATCAATGGCCTCAATCCAGCAGCGGACGGAGGTCCTGTGCGGCAGCGCATCGAGCTCCTGCACCGGAACCGGCGCTGCTGAGCCTGCAGCGTTCCGGCCCAGAATCTGCCGGAGCAGGTCCAGGTCCGAAAGCTGGCTGACCAGCTCCTCCTGGCTGGGCGGCTTGGTGCCCTCGGCCAGATCCGTAAACCGCTCGAACGCGGACAGGGCGGTGACGGGGTCCAGGTTCAGTGCGCGGCTAAGGGCGACGACGGTGCTGACCGCGACCTTCCCCCGCACCAGCTGCTGGGCGAGGGTTGAGCGCTTAATCCCGGCCAGGGCCGCCACACTGGCCATGCTGCTGCCGGGCGCAGCGGCATGAAGCCACTG
>DATIMB010000234.1:0-1629 GCA_035475875.1 Micrococcaceae bacterium | reverse complement strand
TCCCGGCTAACGCAGGCTGCGCTGGAAACGTTGGCAGTCATTGCCTACCGCCAACCGGTCTCCAGGGCCCGGGTTTCCGCCATCCGCGGCGTAAACGTGGACTCGGTGGTGCGAACGCTGACCCAACGTGGTTTGATCGAGGAAGCGGGAACCGACCCGGAATCGGGAGCCTTTCTCTACCGGACAACGCAATATTTCCTGGAACGGCTGGGGATCGGCAGTGTCGAGGAACTTCCTCAGCTGGCGCCGCACCTGCCCGGCCTGGAAAACCTCCACGATTTTGAAGATCTGCCCTACTGAACAGCTAGTAATAAGGACCTGCCATGACACCGATGCCCCGCTCTGGGAAAAACCCCTCCGGCCAGGACAGGAACCAGCCGCGGAGTGGGCGGCCGCGTGCCGGCGGAACCCAGGGCGGTTCCAAGTCCGGCGGGTCGTTTGGCGGCTCCAAGGCTGGCGGCTCCAGGACCGGCGGGTCGTACGGCGGCTCCAAGACCGGCGGGTCGTTCGGCGGCTCCAAATCCGATGGGTCCTACGCCGGTCCTAAGGCAGGCGGCGCCCAGAGCGGCGGCGCCAGGGCCGGCCGCAAACCCGCTACCAAGGCCGGCGCCAAGCCCGGCGGTTCCAGGCAACCCGGCACGCGCGCTCCCCGGGCCTTCGGCAACGAACGCTTCGGCAGCAACCTGGGCCCGGTCAAGCCTGCAGGCCAGGGGGCCCGCCAGGGCGCGGGCAATGCCGACCGCGGCCGCGGCACCGGGGGCCAGTCCCGCGGTGCGGCTCAGAACACGGGACGCGGAGGCGCTGCCGACGTCGACCTGCACAACCCCGAGGGCGTGCGCCTGCAGAAAATCATGGCCTCGGCCGGCGTAGCCTCACGGCGCGTGTGCGAGGAGATGATCCTGGCGGGCCGGGTGGAGGTTGACGGGCAGATTGTTACCGAGCTGGGCCTTCGCGTTGATCCCAAGCAGGCCGCGATCAGCGTGGACGGGATCCGGCTGCAGCTGGACGAGTCGTTGGTCTACATGGTCTTCAACAAGCCCAAGGGCGTCGTCTCCACTATGGAGGACCCGGAGGGCCGCCCCTGCATCAGCGACTTTCTGAAGAAGCGCCAGACCCACGAGCGGCTCTTCCACATTGGCCGGCTGGACGTTTCCACCGAGGGGCTGCTGCTGCTGACCAACGATGGCGAGCTGGCCAACCGGCTCTCCCATCCGAAGTACGAGGTGCCCAAGACCTACCTGGTCCAGGTCCGCGGTCCGATGGGTGCCGGCGTCGGTGCCCAGATGCGTGAAGGCATCGAGCTGGAAGATGGCGTTGCCCGCGTGGATTCTTTCCGGCTGGTCGATTCCACCCCCGGACATATCCTGGTGGAAGTCGTCCTGCACTCCGGCAAGAACCGCATTGTCCGCCGGCTCTTCGATGCGGTGGGCTATCCGGTGGAGCGGCTGGTCCGCGTCCAGGTGGGCCCCATCCGGCTGAACGACCAGCGCCAGGGCAGCATCCGGGTGCTGGGACGCCAGGAAGTCGGGCATCTGCTGGCCTCGGTGGGAATGTAACGGCATGAACCCAGCACATCTGAACGGCCCCGTCCTGGTCACCGGCACCGGGCTGCTCGGAGCCAGCATTGGC
>DATIMB010000233.1:0-15617 GCA_035475875.1 Micrococcaceae bacterium | reverse complement strand
CAGTGCTCGCGCAGCAGCGCGATGACCTCCACCAACCGGTCCATGCTTGCCTGGGTTTGGCTCATCGGTCTCAGCGCACGTTGGCGTAGGCCTCGGTAATGTAGTCCGCCAGCGCCTCGCGCTCCTCCAGCGGCAGGAACGCCGCTTCCGCCGCGTTGAGCGTCAGGGCCAGCAGGTCGTCCAGGTCGTAGTCGAAGGTCTCCACCAGCAGTTCGAACTCATCCGTGAGCGTTACCCCGCTCATCAGCCGGTTGTCGGTGTTGATGGTGACCCGGAAACCGGTCTGGTAGAGCAGGTCCAGCGGGTGGTCTTCCACGCTGTCACCGAAACCGGCAATCGCACCTGTCTGCAGGTTGGAGGAGGGGCAGATCTCCAGCGGGATTCCCCGGTCACGGACCCAGGAGGCAAGGGTGCCCAGGGTGGCAATGCCAACCGTGTCGCCGTCGTCGTCGGGGTCCTCCGTCGGGTCGAACTCGACGTGGATATCCTCGGCGATGCGCACCCCGTGGCCCAGGCGCAGCGCCCGCCCGTGGACCAGCGCGTCCTGGATGCTCTCCAGGCCGGCGGCCTCGCCGGCGTGTACAGTGGCCGGGAAGTTGTTCTCCGCCAGGTAGGTGAAGGCGTCCTTGAAGCGGGAGGGCAGAAAGCCTTCCTCGGCACCGGCGATATCGAAGCCCACCGCGCCGCTGTTGCGGTGCCGCACAGCCAGCTCGGCGATCTCCTGGCCCCGGTCGGCGTGCCGCATCGCTGTGATCAGCTGCCCCACCTGGATGTGCCGGCCGGATTCCTCGACGGCGTCGACGCCGGCTTCCAGCCCCTCCTGCACCGCCTCGACGACGTCGTCCAGGCTCAGGCCCTTAGTAAGGTGCTGTTCAGGTGCCCAGCGCACCTCCGCATAGACGACGCCGTCGTCCGCCAGGTCCTCCACGAACTCCCGGGCGACCCGGATCAGACCCTCCCGGGTCTGCATGACAGCTATCGTGTGGTCGAAGGTTTCCAGGTAGCGGACCAGCGAGCCGGAATCGGCCGACTCCTGGAACCACTGTCCCAACGCCACCGGATCGGTGGAGGGGAGCTTGTGCCCGACGGCCTGGGCCAGTTCGATGATGGTTGCCGGGCGCAGCCCGCCGTCCAGATGGTCGTGCAGGGACACCTTGGGCAGGGAGCGGAGATCGAACGAAACGTCGGTGGCGGGCAGTGATTCATGCGCGGGGAAAGTCACTGTCCAACTCTATGGACGTTGCACCGGTGGCGCCAGTCAGGCCCAGTCAGTGTTCTTTGCTCGCCTTGGCCCGGGGAGGATCGGTCCGGGGAGCCTCGGCCCGCGGAACCTCGAGGCGGGGACCCCGGGGAGCCGCGGCCCGGGGACCGTCGGCCAGCCGCGCCTCGTCCCGGTCGCGCTGGTTCTGCTGGGCGCGCTTGTCCAGCCAGCCATGGAAGAGTTTCATGGCGTGGTCCACCAGGAAGCCCATGATCAGGGCAAAACCGATGGCGATCCCGATGCCCAGCAACGGGTTGTGGTGCACCCACTTGCCGGCAAAGATACCGATGCCCACCGAGTAGCCGGCCCAGGTCGAGGCCGCTATGGCATCGAGCAGCAGGAATCTCTGCCAGGGGAACCGGGTGGCCCCGGCGGTGAAGTTTACGGCGATGCGTCCCACCGGGATGTAGCGCGCGGTAAAGATCAGCACAGCGCCGCGTTTATCCAGCTCCCGTCGGGCCCAGTCGAAGGCCCGTGCGGCGCGCGGCGCCCGCATCCAGCGGAAGCGGCTCGTTCCCAGTTTCCGCCCCATCAGGTAGGCAATGTTGTCGCCGATGACGGCCCCGACGGCACCGCCGAGCAACAGCAGCCAGATGTTGGGTTCACCAAAACGCGAGGACAGGGACGCCAGGGCAACGATAGCTGTTTCGCTGGGCAGGAACAGGAAGAATCCGTCGATTAGGCAGAACAGCATGACCAACGGAACGATCCACCATTGATTGGCCGAGTGCTCAATCAGGCGGTTCAGTTCCCCCATCATGTGGGGCAACGCAGTCAGCAAGTCCACGTGGGGCGGGCTCCTCTTGAATGGTGGGAATACATCCAGTTTCCCATGGGTAGGCAAGGATCGCTATCACCCCTTCGGCCTAGATTCAACCCAAGGCCTCCGCCCAGGGGATGACGCCGGCAGCGCAGGTGTCAGGCAATCCTGTCGATGATCAGCCGGCTGTCCGGCCGCGACCCCTCCGGGGCAATGACCACCGCGTCAGCCAACGCCTCTTTGGCACGGCTGAATTTCTCGCCGCTGTCCGTCAGCAGCGTCATCAGCGGTTCCCCCGCCCGCACCAGAGCACCCGGTTTCGCGTGCATCCGCACCCCTGCGCCGGGCTGCACCTGGTCCTCGCGGCGGGCCCGGCCGGCGCCCAGCCTCCACGCTGCCACGCCCACGGCCAACGCGTCCAGCCGCACCAGCACGCCGTCGGCGGGAGCGTAGACCACCTCGGATTCCCTGGCAACCGGAAGCGCAGCGTCGGGATCGCCGCCCTGGGCGGAAATCATCCGCCTCCACACGTCCATGGCCCGGCCGTCCTTGAGGGCGGCCGCCGGGTCGGCGCCACGGACCCCTGCGGCGGCGAGCATCTCTTCGGCCAGCCGGATGGTCAGTTCGACGACGTCTTCCGGGCCTCCGCCGGCCAGCACCTCCACGGATTCCTGGACTTCGATCGCGTTGCCGGCGGTCAGCCCCAGCGGGGTATCCATGTTGGTCAGCAACGCCACGGTGTTCACCCCGGCGTCCTTGCCCAGCGCCACCATGGTCTCCGCCAGCTCGCGCGCCCGGGCCTGGTCCTTCATGAAGGCGCCCGAGCCGACCTTGACGTCCAGCACCAGGGATCCGGTGCCTTCGGCGATCTTCTTGCTCATGATGGAGGAGGCGATCAGTTCGATCGATTCCACCGTCCCGGTGACGTCCCGCAGCGCGTACAGTTTTTTGTCCGCCGGTGCCAGCCCGGCTCCCGCGGCGCAGATAACGGCCCCCACCTCGGAGAGCTGGCGCATCATCTCCTGGTTGCTCAGTGAGGCGCGCCAGCCGGGAATGGCTTCCAGCTTGTCAAGGGTGCCACCGGTGTGCCCCAGGCCGCGGCCGGAAAGCTGCGGCACCGCCACGCCGAAGACGGCCACCAACGGAGCCAGCGGCAGGGTGATCTTGTCCCCCACACCGCCTGTGGAGTGTTTATCCGCCGTGACCTTGCGCTCTCCGGAGGCTCCGCGCAGCGAGGAGAAGTCCATCCGCTCGCCGGAGGCAATCATGGCCGCCGTCCAGCGCGAAATTTCCTGCCGGTCCATCCCGTTGAGCAGGATGGCCATGTTCAAGGCGGCCATCTGCTCCTCGGCGATGGCGCCGCGGGTGTAGGCATCGATGGTCCAGTCGATCTGTTCCGGGCTCAGTGTTCCACGGTCCCGCTTGGTGCGGATGATGTCCACCGCATCGAACGGCTCGGCGGGCCGGGACCCGGACTGCGTTTCGCTCATCTGGTTTCCTCCGTGGTTTGGAATGTCAGGTTGTCGGGGCCAAACGCGTCGGGCAGCACCTGCTCCATGGTCCTGATCCCCTGGGTGGTCATCAGCTGCATGCCTGGTGCCCGGAATTCGTAGAGCAGCTGCCGGCACCTCCCGCAGGGCATGAGCACGTTTGCCTGGGAGTCCACACAATAGAACGCGGCCAGCCGGCCTCCTCCTGTCATCTGCAGGTTGCCCACCAGCGTGCATTCGGCGCACAGGGTCAGGCCGTAGCTGGCATTTTCCACGTTGCAGCCGCTGATAATGCGTCCGCCGTCGGTCAGTGCCGCGGCGCCGACCGGGAAGTTCGAATACGGCACATAGGCACGTTCCATGGCCTGCCGGGCCGCCTGGGCCAGGGCCTCCCAATCGATCGGGCGCACATCGCCGATAGGCGTGTCGCCACCGCCCGGGGGCGGTCCGCCACCGTCGGGGGTCCGTCCACCGCCCGGGGGCGCTCCGCCACCGTCGGGCGCCCGTCCCCCGCCCACCCCGGGCCGACCGCCGTCGTCGGACACTTCACCTGCTCCCCGCGCAACCATGCCTCAGCCTTTCACGTACGGGATGCCGTCCGCCGCTGGCGCCCGGGATCGTCCCACCAGCCCGGCCACCGCAATCACGGTCAGGGCGTAGGGCAACATCGCCATGAACTGGCTGGGCACCGGCGAGCCGATGATGGTGATGATGCTCTGCAGGTTGTCGGCGAAGCCGAACAGCAGCGCGGCCAGGAAGGCGCCGATCGGGTTCCAGCGGCCAAAGATCAGCGCGGCCAGGGCAATGTAGCCGCGCCCGCCGGACATGTCTTTGCTGAACGCGTCCACCGACACCAGGGTGAAGAAGGAGCCGCCGATGCCTGCCACCGCACCGCCCATGAGCACGTTTGTAAAGCGGGTCCGGTTGACGTTGATGCCGACGGTGTCCGCCGCCTGCGGGTGCTCCCCCACTGCGCGCACCCGCAGCCCCCATTTGGTATGGAAGAGGCTGACGTAGACCACGATCACGGCGATGTACATCAAATACCCCACCAGGGACTGGTGGAACAGGATGGGCCCGATGATCGGGATGTCGGCCAGGAAGGGGATGTTGACCGGGGGCAGCCGGCCGGGCTTGTTCAGGTGGGCCGGATCGGCGGTCAGCAGGGTGGAGAACAGGAAGCTGGTCAGCCCGCTGATCAGTACGTTGAGCACCACGCCGACAATGATCTGGTTCACCAGGTATTTGATGCTGACCACGGCCAGCACCAGGGAGACCAGGGCACCGGCGGCGGCGGCCGCGACCAGGCCGATGTAGACGTTGCCGGTGATGGTGGCGACGACGGCGGCGGAGAACGCGCCAAGCAGCAGCTGTCCCTCGATCGCGATATTGACCACGCCGACGCGTTCGCAGAGCACGCCGGACAGCGAGCCGAAGACCAGCGGCACGGCCAGGGTAACGGAACCGGCGATCAGCCCTGCCAGCGAGATGGATGGTTCCGGATCCCGGCCGCCGGCGACGATCCAGACCAGGAAGCCGACCAGGAAGGCGATGGCGAACAGCGCGCCGGTCCAGCCGGGCGTCTTCAGCTTCCGCAGCGTGCGGACCACCGAGTAGCCGGCCAGCACCAGCAGCACGAGCGCGCAGATCCAGCCGACGGCGGCGGAGGGCAGGGCAACCCGCTGCACCTGGGCCGCACCGAGGGCGGCCAGGGCCAGCACGACGACGGCGGCGACCGCGGCGATCGGGATCCAGCGCGCCACCGGGACCCCGGCGCGGGTCCGGCTGACCCACAGGTAGAGCAGCCATACCGCGGCAACCGCGGCGGCGGCCAGGGTCACCCAGGCGGCAACTTCGGAGGCCTGGATATTGGCCGCATCGGCGATCCGGAAGCCGGCGGGCTTCCCGTTGGCCAGCAGGCCGAACAGGATGGTGCCGAGGATGGCCAGCACGCTGTAGCCGATGCCGGCCTTCCAGCCGATCAGTTCGGCGGCGGCCTGATCCGGGTGGCCGGCGGGGGCGGGGCCGGGCCGCTCAATGGTGGTGCTCATGCGTGGGCTCCGCTCGCAACGCTGGAGGTATCGTGCCCGGCGGTGTCCGGCCGGGACGGCCCCTTGGGCTTTTTCTTCTTCTTCGGGTTCAGCCCGAAGATGGCGCGCACCATCGGCGGGGCCGCGATAAAGAGCACGATCAGGGATTGGATGACCAGGACGATGTCGATGGGGGTCTGGGTCTGGGCCTGCATGGCCACACCGCCGGCGCGGAAGGCGCCGAAGAGCAGGCCTGCGAAAAACGTTCCCCACGGCGTCGAGCGGCCCAGCAGCGCCACGGTGATGGCGTCGAAGCCGATCGAGGCGGCCACGCCGCCGGAGAGGTACTTTTCCGTACCGGAGACCTGCGCGATGCCGGCCAGGCCCGCCAGCGCGCCTGCGATGGCCATGACCAGGATGGTGGTGCGGGAGACATTGATACCGGCGGTCCTGGCGGCATGGGGGTTCGCGCCGACCGCCCGGAATTCGAAGCCGAGGGTGGAGCGGTTCAGCAGCCACCAGACGAAGGCGGTGGCCACGATCGCGACCAGAAAGCCGGCGTGCAGCCGGAACTGCGGACCGAGCAGCGCCGGGTACATCGCGTTCGCATCCAGGAACGGCGAAATCGGGTTGGTGGACCCCTTGCGCTGGAAGGCCGGCGTAGTCAGCAGGTAGAGCAGCAGGAAACTGGCAATGTAGTTGCCCATGATGGTGACAATCACCTCGTGCGCTCCGGTGCGTGCCTTGAGCAGTCCCACGGCGCCGCCCCAGATCGCGCCGCCGACCAGGCCTGCCACTATCACTATCAACAGGTGCAGCAGGAAGGGCAGGTGCCAGGTGAAGCCGACATAACCGCCGAACAGCGCCCCGAGGATGATCTGCCCCTGGGCGCCGATGTTGAACAGTCCGGCGCGGAAGGCCAGCGCCACGCCGAGTCCGGCACAGATCAGCGGCGTGGAGACGGTCAGCGTTTCGGTGAAGGGGTAGATCTGCGATGCGAAGCTGGTCCCGGCCCAGTTGAAGACAGAGCCCTGGACCAGGGCCACGTACGGCCGGATGACCTCCCCGAGCATGTCCTGCGGACGGGCGAAGAAGTAGCCGGCGGTGGTGGCCACCAACGGGTTCGTCACGGCCATCAGTATGCCGCCGAGCACGATGGCCAGCACCACGGAGAGCAGCGAGACCATCGCGTTGCCGGTGAAGATCTGCCGCAACAGGGTATCCGCGGGCCGGGCTTCCAGTGCGCCCGACGCGGGAACGACGGCGGGGGGCTGGCTTGCGGGCTCGCCGGACTCGGTGATGGGGGGAAGTTGCTCAGACATCGGGTTCTCCCTCGCGCCGGAGCGCCGTCGTCGTCGTTGTGCTTGCCGCGGCGCCCGCCTGTTGGGCGGCGGCCTCGGCCGGGACGCCTGCCATCATCAGGCCCAGCACGTCGCGTGGGGTGTCCGCCGGGACGATGCCGACGAGCCGGCCGCTGTATAGCACGGCGATCCGGTCGGCGAGCTCAACCACCTCGTCCAGTTCGGTGGAGACGATCATGACGGGCGTGCCCTGATCGCGTTCGGCGAGAACGCGTTTGTGCACGAATTCGATGGAACCTACGTCCAGCCCACGGGTCGGCTGCGAGGCGATGAACAGGCGCAGCGGCCGGCTCAGTTCACGGGCCAGGACGACCTTCTGCTGGTTGCCGCCGGAGAGCGTGCCCACGGCCACCTCCACCCCCGGCGTGCGCACGTCGAACTCCTCGACCTTGCGGACCGCGTGGTCCGCGACCAGCCGGGGGTTCATGCCGATGCCTTTGGCGAACGGGGCCCTGTCGTAAAGGTCAAGGACCATGTTTTCGGCGACCGAGAAGCTGCCGACCAGTCCGTCCACGGTCCGGTCTTCCGGCACGAAGCCGACCCCGGCCCCGAGCACGGCCTTGACGCTGCGGCCGAGCAGTTCCTTGCCGTCGAGGGTGATGGACCCGGTGGCATGCGGCTGGATGCCCAGCACCGCCTCCGTGAGCTCCGTTTGCCCGTTGCCCTGCACACCGGCAATCGCAAGGACCTCGCCCTTGGCGATGCCAAAGGACAGGTCGTCCACGACGTGGTGTCCGTTGGTGTCAACGACTGTGAGATGGCTGACCTGGAAGGTCACCTCACCTGGCTCAGCAGGTGTTTTCTCCAGGGTGAGGCTGACGGACCGGCCAACCATGGCGGAGGCCAGCTCCGTCGCGGACGCCGTCGGTTCGGCCGATCCGACCACCTTGCCGCGCCGGATCACCGTGATGGTGTCCGAGATTTCCTTCACTTCGCGCAGTTTGTGCGAGATGAAGACGATCGACTTCCCGTCCGACTTCAGCTGCCGGATGATCGAGAGCAGTTCGTCCGTTTCCTGCGGGGTGAGCACGGCGGTTGGCTCGTCGAGGATCAGGACTTCGGCGTCCCGGACCAGGGCCTTGATGATTTCGACGCGCTGCTGCACGCCGACAGGCAGATCCTCCACGAGGGCATCGGGATTAACGTCAAAGCCGTACTGCCCGGAAATCTGCCTGATCTTCTTCCGGGTGGCCTCGAGGTCCAGCAGTCCCGCGGCTTTGGTGTCTTCATTGCCCAGGGCCACGTTTTCCGCCACGGTAAAGACCGGAATCAGCATGAAGTGCTGGTGCACCATGCCGATGCCCGCGGCCATGGCGTCGCCGGGCCCCTTGAAAGACACCGGCCGGCCGTCGAGAAGGATCTCCCCCTCGGAGGGGTCATACAGTCCATACAGGACGTTCATCAGGGTGGACTTGCCGGCACCGTTTTCGCCCAGCAGAGAGTGCACCTGGCCCGGTTCCACCACCAGGTCTATGTGGTCATTGGCCAGCAGGGACCCGAAGCGCTTGGTAATTCCTTTGAGTTCGAGTTTCACAACCCACACCGATCTGCTTATTAAATGGACCGCCGTCCCGCCGCCCGTCTCCGGACGGGCGGCGGGACGCGTGCTCAGTACCTCGACGCGTGCTCAGTACCTCAAGGGATCAATTAGGTGGCCGGGGTGGACTTGGAGTCGACCTTGACCGTGCCTGAGATGATGTCCTTCTTCAGCTGGTCCAGTTCGCTCTTCATGTCCGCGCTGACGGCGGAGTCCAGGTCGTGGAACGGGGCCAGCACGACGCCGCCATTTTCCAGGGTGCCGACGTACGGTGTGGGGTCGAACTTGCCGTCTTTGTCGTCCTTGATGACCGTTTCGACGGCGGTGGACATCGTCTTCTCCACCGACGTGAGGATGACCGACTTGTACTCGGGGGCCGTGACGTAGCCGTCAGAGTCAACCCAGATCAGTTTGGCGTCGGTCCCCTTGGCTTTGGCCTCGGTGATGGCGGTGCCGGCACCGGAACCGACCGGGCCAGCGACGGGCATGACGATGTCGGCGCCCTGGTCCAGGAAGCCCTGCGTGAGCACCTTACCCTTGTCCACCGACTCGAAGTCGCCGACGAACGTGCCGTCCTGCTTGTCCTTGTCCCAGCCCAGCAGCTGGACCTTGCCGTTCTTCTTCTCGTTGTAGTACTTCACTCCGTCGGCGAAGCCGTCCATGAAGATGGTGACTGTCGGGATGTTCTGGCCGCCGAACGTGGCGACCTTGCCGGTCTTGGTGGTGCCCGCGGCGAGGTAACCGGCCAGGAAGGCCGCCTGGGCGGTGTTGTACACGATCGGTTTGACGTTCTTGGGGAACGTGTTGTCCGAGTAGTCGATGATCGCGAAGTGCTTATCCGGGTTGGCCTGCGCGGCGCTCTTGGTGGTGTCACCGAGCAGGAAGCCCACGGTCACGGTCAGGTTGCAGCCCTGCTGGACCATCGAGCGCACGTTCGGGTCGTAGTCCGTGTTGGCCTTGGACTCCGCATGCTTTTCGGTGATGCCCAGGTCCTTGGCGGCCTTCTGCAGTCCCTCGAAACCGGACTGGTTGAACGACTTGTCGTCGAATCCGCCCGAGTCGGAAACCATGCAGGCAATGTACTTGCTGGCGGCCGCTCCGCTGCTCGAACTGCCGGAGGGCGACGGCGCCGCACCACAGCCGGTCAGCAGGAGTGCCGTGGCGCCAAGGGTAATGGTCCCCACGGTGGCATTGCGCTTCATGGCGCGGCCAAGTGTCTTGGTGCCCAGTGGATTTTTGGGTGCCGAAAAATTCAATGTTCCTCCAAAAAGATGGCGGGCTCCACGGCCATTGCGTCGAGGAGAGTTCCTGCGCCAAGTGCGAAATGGCCGGAACCTGCTTGAACTGATCTGTGTGGCGCGCGCACGGGTTCGCTGCGATGACGACACTACCCTAATGTGACGTATTCCTCACGGACGTCCCCGGACCGGGCTGCGGGGTGCATTGTTGGGAACTTGTTATCAAGCAGCAGTCCCGGCGGGGGCCGACCGCCGCAGGAGGTCTAGCGCAATTCGCGCAGCGACCGCAGCGCTGCCGCGCCCAGCACCTTGATCCCGTTGGCCAGCGCGCCTTCGTCGATAATGTAATCGCCGCGGTGCAGATCGTACTGCTCGCCGCCCGGCCGGTGGGTCCCCAGCCGCATCATCGCCCCGGGAACGTCCTGCAGGAACCAGGCAAAGTCCTCCCCGCCCATCGACTGCGGCGTCAGGACGACGGCGTCCTCCCCCAGTTCAGCACGGGCTGCGGCCTCGATCAGAGCCGTTTCGTGCTCCGAGTTGACCACCGGCGGCACCCCGCGCGTGTGCTCCAGATGGACGTCCACCCCGAACGGGGCCGCCACCTGCGCCACGACTTCGTCCAGCAGTTGCCCGGCGGCATACCAGGCATCCCGGTCCAGGCAGCGCATGGTCCCGGCCATGTAGCCTGTCGCCGGGATGGCGTTCGGGGCGGATCCGGCGCTGATCTGTCCCCAGACCACGGATACCCCGCTGCGCACGTCCACCCGGCGGGACAGCACGGCTGGCACGTTGACGGCTATTTCGGCCAGCGCGAAGACCAGGTCCTCGGTCAGGTGCGGGCGTGAGGTGTGTCCGCCCCGGCCGGTGAGTTCAATCTTGATCGTGTCCGAGGCACTGGTGATGGATCCGATCCGGGTTCCGACGTGCCCGATGTTGATCCGCGGATCGCAGTGCAGCGCCATGATGCGCGGCACCCCGTCAAGCGCCCCCTGCGAGATGCAATCCAGCGCCCCGCCCGGCATGGTTTCCTCGGCGGGCTGGAAGATGACCCGCACCGTCCCGCCCAGCGGCCGGTACTCATGCATCTCGGCGAGCACCAGGGCGATGCCCAGCATGGTGGTGGTGTGGATGTCGTGCCCGCAGGCGTGCGTGACGCCGTGGTTGCGGGAGGCAAAGGGAAGTCCGGTTTCCTCAATCACCGGCAGGGCGTCGATGTCGCCGCGCAGCGCGGTGCCGATCGGCCCCTCCCCGATGTCGACAATCAGGCCGGTGTTCTCCAGCCGGCGGGGCTGCAGGCCGGCCGCGGTGAGCCGGTCGAAGAGCTTGTCGGTGGTCCGGAATTCCTGCCGGGACAGTTCCGGATGCGCGTGCAGGTCCCGGCGGAACGCCAGCAGTTCGTCCAGTTTCGGCTCCAGCCAGGGGCCGATCAGCAGGGTGGGTTCCGTCTCCGAGGTGTAGTTGCGCACAAAATGACTTTAGCGAGTGTGCGCCTGGATGCAGGCATCCGCGGCCCGGCGTTACCCGGACATGTCGCTCGGCAGCGGAGGCCGCGCGGCCCAGGGGGCGCTGCCCGGGACGTCGCGGGTCGCTGCCCAGAAAAACGTCGCGGCCTAGAGGACGCGGCCTAGAGGACCCTGCCTAGAGGACATCGGTGTCGCCGCTGGCCTTCAGATGATCGACGGCGCTCTTCACCCGCTGCGCATGCGCAGTCGTGGTGACCAGCAGGGCGTCGGGGGTGTCGACGATGACGACGTCCTGGATGCCGATCAGCGCGATCACCCGCTTGGTGTCGGTAACCACGACGCCGGAGGCCGATTCGGTGAAGACGCGGGCGCCCTCGCCGAGCACCGTCACCGCGTCAACCTCGTTGGCACTGTTCAGCCGGCCGATCGCGGCAAAGTCGCCCACGTCGTCCCAGCTGAAGGAACCGGGGATGACGGCCACGTCGCCCGCGTCCGCGGCAGGCTCGGCGACCGCGTAGTCGATGGCGATCTTGGGCAGCGTCGGCCAGATCCTGGCCGTCACCTCGTCCCGCTGCGGGGTGTCCCAAGCGGCCGCGATTTCGCTCAGCCCGGCAAAGAGCTTGGGTTCGTTCTGCTCCAGGTGCTTGAGCATCAGCGACACCGGGGCCACGAACATGCCCGCGTTCCAGTTGTACTGTCCACTGGCCAGGTATTCCCGGGCAACGTTCTCATCCGGCTTTTCCACGAATTCGACGACGGCGTGCGCGCTGGGTGCGCCTTCCACCTTCAGGGGCTCCCCTGTGCGGATATAGCCGAATCCGGTGGAGGCATGGGTGGGGGCGATGCCGATAGTGACGATCTTGCCGGTGGCAGCGGTGTAGATGGCTTCCCGTACGGCGTCCCGGAACGCATCGACAGGGCTGATGACGTGGTCCGCGGCAAAGGAGCCCATGATGGTGTCCGGGTCACGCTGGTGCAGGATCGCAGCGGCCAAACCGATCGCAGCGGCCGAGTCCTTGGGTTCGCTTTCCAGCACCAGGTCCGAGTCCGGGATTTCCGGCAGCTGCCGGCAGACTGCCTCACGGTGGGCCTGACCCGTTACCACCAGGACGCGGTGCCCGGAGAGCGGCTCCAGCCGGTCAAAGGTTGCCCGCAGCAAGGTGCTGCCGGAACCGGTCAGGTCGTGCAGGAACTTCGGCGCCGCCGCCCGGGACAGCGGCCACAGACGCGTTCCCACCCCGCCGGCTGGGATGACCGCGTAGAAGCGGTCCAGGACGTCGGTGCGGATGCGGGCGGTGTCCTGGCGGGCAGCGTCCCCTTGCTTGGGGGCGCCCTGCGGCGCGTCGTTATTCATCACCCCCACTGTAACGGACGGGGGTGTAAATCCTCCGAAACAAGTGGTAATGGACACATTCAGCGGGCAGCACCTCCCGCGTGTCCCCTACATCTGTTGCACATGGCCCTCGATACCATGCCGGCCTGTGAGCGGGGCCATAAAGCGCGGCAGGCGCAATTTGAATAAGCTAAGAGCGAAGCCTAGATTTAGGCTCGAGCTACGAGTGCTCTCGCAGTGAGCGTCATCTCCGCGTGGAACCACGCTAGCGCCGCCGCGATGCAGGAAGGTTTATTCAGTGCCGACAAAACCAGCTGGCACTCTGTACCGCGGCCGTGAAGGCATGTGGTCCTGGGTGGGACACCGGGTTACGGGTGTAGTCATTTTCTTTTTCCTGTTGGTGCACGTCCTGGACACCTCCTTGGTGCGGGTATCCCCCGAGGCGTACACAGCAGTGATCGGCGCCTATAAGAACCCGATCATGGGCCTGGGCGAGGCCGGCCTGGTGGCCGCAATCGTCTTCCACGCCTTCAACGGCCTGCGCATCATCCTGATCGACTTCTGGAAGAGCGGGCCCAAGTACCAGCGCCAGATGCTCTGGGGCGTCGGCGGCCTGTGGGTCGTCACCATGGTGCCGTTCCTTATCCGCCACCTCTCCATCGTCTTCGGGGGGCACTAATCATGACTGCTAACACCATCGCCGAACCACGCAGCGGCAAAGTAAAGTACAACCGCAACAAGGGCGCCGGCTCGAGCTTTGAAATGTTCGCCTGGCTCTTCATGCGGCTCTCCGGCATCGTGCTGGTGGTCCTCATCTTCGGCCACCTCTTCGTCAACCTCATGGTGGGCCAGGGGATCCACGCGATCGACTTCGGTTTCGTGGCTGGCAAGTGGGCCAGCCCGTTCTGGCAGGTCTGGGACCTGCTCATGCTCTGGCTCGCGATGCTGCACGGCACCAACGGGGTGCGCACCATCATCAACGACTACGCGGAGCGCAATGCGACCCGAATGACCCTGAAAACCGTGCTGTACGTGGCCACGGTGGTCATCGTGGTGCTGGGCACCCTGGTCATCTTCACCTTTGACCCCTGCCCGGCCGGCGCCGTCACCGACCTGCCGTCGTTCTGCCCGGCAAGGTAGCAGCTCGCTGTACCGGCGCGCGCCGGAGCGCAGCATCAGGTTCATTCCCGGTCCGGGATCGGCACGATTCCCAGGCCAACGCAGTTTTTGAGAGGAAGAGCATCCAGTATGCAGGTCCATAAATATGACGTCGTCATCGTCGGGGCCGGTGGCGCCGGCATGCGCGCCGCCATCGAAGCCGGCCAGCGCGCCCACACCGCGGTACTGACCAAGCTCTACCCCACCCGCTCGCACACCGGTGCGGCGCAGGGCGGCATGTGTGCGGCCCTGGCCAATGTGGAGGAAGACAACTGGGAGTGGCACACCTTTGACACGGTCAAGGGCGGCGACTACCTGGTGGACCAGGACGCGGCGGAGGTGATGGCCAAGGAGGCCATCGACGCCGTGCTGGACCTGGAGAAGATGGGCCTGCCGTTCAACCGCACGCCCGAGGGCCGGATCGACCAGCGCCGCTTCGGCGGCCACACCCGCGACCATGGCAAGGCTCCGGTCCGCCGGGCCTGCTACGCCGCGGACCGGACCGGACACATGATCCTGCAGACCCTGTACCAAAACTGTGTCCGGCACCAGGTGGAGTTCTACAACGAGTACTACGTCCTGGACCTGCTCACCGTGGAGGAGGACGTCGTCGTCGACGGCGTGGCCAAGAAGCAGAAGAAGGTTGCCGGCGTCGTTTCCTACGATCTGGCCTCCGGTGAGCTGCATGTCTTCCAGGCCAAGTCGATCATCTTCGCCACCGGCGGCGCCGGCAAGGTCTTCAAGACCACCTCCAACGCCCACACCCTGACCGGCGACGGCATGGGCATCGCCTTCCGCCGCGGCATTCCGCTGGAGGACATGGAATTCTTCCAGTTCCATCCGACCGGCCTGGCCGGGCTGGGCATCCTGCTCTCCGAGGCGGCCCGCGGCGAAGGGGCCATCCTGCGCAACTCCGAGGGTGAGCGTTTCATGGAACGCTACGCCCCCACCATCAAGGACCTGGCGCCGCGTGACATTGTGGCCCGTTCGATGGCCAACGAGGTCCGCGAGGGCCGGGGCTGCGGCCCGAACAAGGACTACGTGCTGCTGGACCTAACGCACCTGGAACCGGCGCACATCGACGCCAAACTGCCTGACATCACCGAGTTCGCCCGCACCTACCTGGGCGTGGAGCCGTATACGGAGCCGGTTCCGGTCTTCCCGACGGCGCACTACGCGATGGGCGGGATCCCCACCAACATTTCCGCCGAGGTACTGCAGGACAACGACACGATTGTCCCCGGCCTTTACGCGGCCGGGGAGGTGGCCTGCGTTTCGGTGCACGGCTCCAACCGGCTGGGCACCAACTCGCTGCTGGACATCAACGTCTTCGGCAAGCGCGCCGGCATTGCCGCCGCGGAGTATGCCAAGACGGCGGACTTTGTGGAACTGCCGGAAAACCCGGAGGCCTACACCGTGGCCCTGCTGGAGCACGTGCGCAATTCGGAGGGCGGCGAGCGGGTGGCAGCCATCCGCAAGGACCTGCAGGACACCATGGACGCCAACATGCAGGTCTTCCGCACCGCGGACACGCTGAACCGGGTCCTGAGCGACATTGCCGCACTGGAGGAGCGCTACCAGCGCATCACTGTCCAGGACAAGGGCAAACGGTTCAACCTTGACCTGCTGGAGGCGGTGGAAGTGGGCTTCCTGCTGGAACTGGCCAAGGTGATGACGGTGGCGGCCCTGCACCGTGAGGAATCCCGCGGCGGACATTTCCGGGAGGACTTCCCGGAGCGCGACGACGAAAACTTCATGAAGCACTCGATGGCCTACAAGGACGCCAGTGCCACCGCGGAGAATTCTGCCGAACACGTCGCCGGCATCCGGCTTGATACCAAGCCGGTCATATTTACACGCTACGAACCGATGGTGAGGAAGTACTGATGAGCCCCGTGGAGACTGCTGAAACGGCCCCGGAGCCGGCGTCGAAGGTGGAGCTGCCGGCCCACCTGGGCGGCGGCGGGGAAATTCCCAGCTTCGATA
>DATIMB010000232.1:0-3383 GCA_035475875.1 Micrococcaceae bacterium | reverse complement strand
GACTTATTCCGTCCAGCCCATATTTCGGGCCATCCGCTGGAGGACATCCAGCGTCGCCGTGTATTCCTCCTCAGGAATGCCTTTGGAGATCTGCTCGCGGTTGTGCTGGACCACCTCGGAAATCTTCTCCAGGCTCGCCCGGCCCTGGTCGGTAAGCAGGTATTCCTCACCGCCCAGGCCCACCCAGCCGCTGTCCATGAGCTCGTCGATCTGCTCGGCCGCCGTTTCGTGCGGCTCCTCGGCCAGGAACGGCTTGAGGTCCTCTTCGATGTGTTCGGCGCTGGTGGGCGCCTCCGCGAGCAGGTTCATGATCTGCCATTGGCGGCGCGTGACACCGTGTTCCTCGACGATCGCGTCGAATTGCTGGGTGATCAGGCCGTCGACGAGCTTGAGCCAGAATCCGATTGGTCGTTGGGGGTCCATGACCCTCCCTTCTATCTCGGAGCGGATGCGCTGTTCCCCTGAGCCTATCCCGGGGTGCCGGAAGCCGGAAGGACCGCGGTTTCCGGTTCCTCGGTAAAGCTGCTGCGCAAACGACGCCGGTCCGTGGAGGACCGATTCAGAACTCCTCGTGCGTGTCCGCGTCCCAGGCCGCGGCTTCGCCCAGGTCCAGGGTGGCCAGCGCCGCCATGTCAGCGTCGCCGAGCTCGAAGTCGAAGACCTGGGCATTTTCCAGCTGCCTGTCGGTGCGGCCGGACTTCGGGATGGCGACGATGCCCTGCTGCACGGCCCAGCGCAGCGCGATCTGACCTGCGGTCCTGCCGTGCTTGCGGGCGATCGCGGTGACATTCCTGTTGCAGGGCACGCCCTCGTCGGCGCCCAGCGGCCGCCAGGCCTCGGTGACAATCGAGTGCTCCGCATGGAAGCGGCGCAGCACCGTCCGGGCCAGCGCCGGGGAGAGCTGTACCTGATTCAGTGCCGGCCAGACGCCGGTTTCGTCGAAGAGCCGCTGCAGATGGGCAGGCTTGAAATTGGACACCCCCACGTGCCGGACCAGACCGTCGTCGGCCAGCTGCAGCATCGCGCGGTAGGATTCCGCATACAGATCAACGCTCGGGTTCGGCCAGTGGATCAGGTACAGGTCGATGTACTCCAGGCCCAGCCGCTGCAGGCTGGCCCGGGCCGCTGCCAGGGTCTTGTCATAACCGTGGTCCGCGCCGGCCAGCTTGGTGGTGACCACCAGTTCCTGCCGTGGAACGCCGGACTGCCGGATAGCCTTTCCGACGGTCTCCTCGTTGAGGTACTGCGCGGCGGTGTCCAGCAGCCGGTAGCCGTTCTGCAGTGCCGTGGCTATGGCAGTGGCACCCGCCTCGCCGTCCAGTGCATAGGTGCCCAGCCCGATCAGCGGGATCTGCCCGCGCTCGCCCAAAGCGGTGGTGGGGATGGATAGCTGGGTCATGGGGGATTTCCTTCTGCGGGTGGACGTGGCACTTCCACTCTAGGACCGGCGCCGGCGCGCGCGGGTGGAGTTGGCCTGGCCGGATCGGCAGGTCCGGTACCGACCTGCTCACCGAGCGGACATGGTCAGTGAGCCAGAACTCGCCCTGCTCACTGACTGCCCGGTCTCGATGAGCAGATCGGACCCCGTGGCGCACGCAGCTCAACCGCCGTACAGGGCCCGGGAACCGCCCGGGTGGGCGGCGCAATCAGGAGCCGGTGGTGGCACCGACTCCGGTGTTCGCCGGGCTGGTCGGAGTATCGCTCGGCGCGGTGCTGGCGCCCGAGGTGCCGGAGGTTCCCGCTGCCGCACCGGAATTGTCCGCGCCGTCGGACGTGCCGCTGCCCGCCAAGGCCTGCAGGTGCTGCACCAGTTGCTGGATCCGCTGGCCGTAGCCGCCGGTCAGCGCCGTGCTCTTGAGTTTCTGGGCCTGCGTCGCGACGTCCGAACCGGTGGCATTGGCCAGTGCGGTCAGGTCCGTCTTCAGGTTGTCCGGAAGCCGGTCGAAGAGCTGCGGGGCGGCTACTGCGTTCTTGGCCAGGCGCTGGGCAGCCTCGGCAGCCTGCTGGTCCTGGCCAGCTGCAGCCTTGAGGTCGGAGAGCAGCGATTTGCCCGCCTGGTCCGTGGAGTTCTTCTGCGGGCCGAAGAGGTGGCTGGCTACCTTTTTGACCTGATCCCCGTAGCCACCGTCAAGCGCCGTGGTCCTGATCTTCTGGGCCAGTGTCGTGGCGTCTTGCGGAGAGGCCGAGCTGGCCAGGGCCTTCAGGTCGGTTTGCAGCGGGGCCGGAAGCCGGGAGAAGAGCTCCTGATTGTTCACCAGCTTGGTGGCCAGTGCCTTGGCCTTCGCCGCGTCGACGTGATCCGCAGCGCCGCTCTGGGAGCCGCCGTCGTTCTGGTCCGTGCCGAACGCGGCCCTCACCTGGCTGAGCAGGCCGGCGCCGAAGCCAGCGCCCTGGGCGTCGCCATGGGTGCCCGCCTGGACGGTAGTGGACGCCGCCGGGGTGGCGGCGCTCGCCCCGGCGACGCCGGCCCCGGCCAGTGCGCCGGCGGTCAGGACCGAGGCGGCGGCGATGGTGAGCGGCTTCCGGACGGAAGAGGTGCGGTGTGCATTGGTGTACCGGGTCATGTAAAGCAGTTTCCTTTCGGTTGACTCTGGCGTACGTCTCCACGCTAGGAAGGCCGTTTGACCGAAAACTGGAAGAAACCTTACTTTTTGCTGGACGCCGGAGCGTGCAACTATGGTTCGCCCGCGTGCTGCTGACCCGCCACTGCCACTTACCTAACAGATTGGCGACGCTCGTAATATCATCTATATATGGCAGTGGAAGCGGATGACGGCATGGCCGGGCGGGTGGAGTTGGCCGGCGATGCACGGGCCAGCATTGAAAGAACAGTCGAGTGGGTCGATACGGACGCATCGGGACACCAGCACAACTCCGCCATCATGCGCTGGGTTGAGGCAGCCGAAGCGCAACTCGTGCGCGGCCTTGGCTTGGATGATTACTTCCCCACTGCTCCGAGGGTGCGCCAGGAAATCAACTACCGAGCCAAACTATGGTTCGGACAATCGGTCACTGCCACCGTGACGGTTGTGAAGATGGGGCGCAGTTCCATGACCTATGCCTTTGAGGTAGTGGGCCATCCGTTTGCCGGTCATCCAGGCGGCGCGGCGGCCGACGGTACCGTCACGGTGGTTCATGTTCCGGTTGGCAGCAGCACGGGCAGCCCGTGGCCGGAGCCCATGCGCGCGGCGCTGGCACCGGAGGGCCTGGCAGGGATGGTTGGGATTTCCGATGTCGAAACCGCCTCCACGTAGGATGGGGCGGGAGATGGCAGAAACAGCAGCGGACGAGGCGTTCCCGGCCGTTCCGGAACCTCCGGTCCGGCACCAGCAGATCATCATCACCCTCTACGGCCTCTATGCTCGCCAACGGGAGAGCGCACT
>DATIMB010000231.1:0-6410 GCA_035475875.1 Micrococcaceae bacterium | reverse complement strand
CGTGGAGCTGGTCAAGGACCGGGCCTATGGCGCGGCGGGCGAAGACGGACAGGCGTCGGTGCTGGCCACCTTGGCCACCACCCTCGATGCCCTGCTGCGGCTCTTCGCCCCGTTCATCCCGTTCGCCACCGAAGAGGTCTGGTCCTGGTGGCGAACGGGTTCGGTGCATCGCGCTGCCTGGCCCACGCCGTTCCGGCCGGCCACCGACCTTACCGCCGGTGCTGGAACCGCAATGCTCGCCACCGTCGGCTCCGCCTTGAGCGGGATCCGGAAGGCCAAGTCGGAGGCCAAGGTCAAGCAGCGCACCGAGGTGCTTAGCGCCTCGATCAGCGCTCCGGCCTTCCAGCTCAAGCATTTGGAGGCCGGGCTGGGCGATCTCAAGGCCGCCGGGAACGCTCGCCAGATCACGCTTGCCGAGGGGACGGAACTGGCCGTGGCCGACGTCGTGCTGGCCCCGGCCGAGGAGACAGCCAAGGCCTGACCACCGCCCCGGTCACGAGCACGGTCTCCTGGCAAAAAATGACGCCGATCCCGCCATTTGACAAGGAAATATCCCTGTCATCCAGCGGGATCGGCGTCATTTTTGAGCGTTGTCCAATTCGGCTCGCAGCGGCACCCGCCCGTACACGCTCGGCGCACGTGCCCGCAAGCACGCTGAGCCTTCCGCCCCGCAAGCACGCTGAGCCTTCCGCCCCGCAAGCGCGCTGAGCCTTAAGCCCGGCAGGCACACTCAGCCTTCCGCCCCGCATGCACGCTCAGTACGCGCTCAGTAGGAACCACGCATGCTCAGTACGCGCTCAGTAGGAATTCAGCCGAACTGCGGGTCCTCCGTCCGGCTGCGCTTGATCTCGAAGAAATAGGGGAAGCCTGCCAAGGCCACTGAAGCATCCCAGAGCCGTCCGGCGTCT
Source organism: Micrococcaceae bacterium (assembly GCA_035475875.1). GTDB lineage: Bacteria > Actinomycetota > Actinomycetes > Actinomycetales > Micrococcaceae > Arthrobacter_M. Next base: position 5,502 of record DATIMB010000231.1, on the reverse strand, counting down.
TCACCGCGCGGAATGCGGGTAATCACCGGGCCAAAGAAAGCGGTGCCGTTGAAGGAGACAATGGGAGTTCCGACTTCCTGGCCCACCTGGCTGATCCCGGCCTCGTGGCTGGCCCGCAGCTGCGCGTCATAGCTGTCCTTGCCGGCGTACTCGGCCAGCTCGGCGGGCAGACCCACCTGCGCCAATGCCTTGGACACAACCTCGGTCAGATCATCCACGCCCTGGTTGTGGATCTGCGTGCCCATGGCGTCGTAGAGGGGCTTGACCACCTGATCGCCGTGCAGCTGCTGCGCGGCGATGATGACGCGTACCGGTCCCCAACCTCGGTCCATCAGCGAAGCGTACTTTTCGGAAAGCCCCTCGCGCCCCTCGTTGAGCACCGACAGGCTCATCACGTGCCAGTCGACCGAGATGTCGCGGACCTTTTCCACCTCACCGATCCAGCGTGAGGTCACCCAGGCAAAAGGACACAGTGGATCGAACCAGAAATCGGCCTTGTTGGTCCTGTCGGCATCGGACGTCTGGATGCTGGTCCCGGTCTTGGTGCTGCTCTCGGTCTCGCTCATCGGCTCTCCTGGAATATCAGGCCGGGATTAAGCCTGCACGTGCGGAGCAGCATGCAGCGTCCCGGCAGTTATCGTTTGCTTAGGCATAACAGCCACCGACCGCTGGTAATTCCGGACCCGCATCGGCGACGCCGCTCCGCCCGGCTGTTGCCGGTCAGGCTAACCGTTGCCGCTCAGGCAGGCTGTTGCCGGTCAGGCGGACTTGTTGCGACGCTTGGCCACCACGTCGTGCGGAATCAGTGTGGGCTGCACACCCTTGCTCACCGTGTCCGCTGTGATCACCACGCTGGCAATGTCCTCGCGGCTGGGCAGATCGAACATGACCGGCAGCAGCACTTCCTCCAGGATCGCCCGCAGCCCGCGCGCACCGGTCCCGCGGCCCAGCGCCTGGTCCGCGATCGCGTCCAGCGCATCGTCCTCGAAAACCAGCTCCACGCCATCGAGCAGGAACATCTTCTGGTACTGCTTAATCAACGCGTTCTTCGGCTCCGAAAGGATCTGGATCAGCGCCGGGCGGTCCAGGTGGGAGACTGTGGTGATCACCGGCAGCCGGCCAATGAACTCCGGGATCAGACCGAACTTCAGCAGGTCCTCGGGCATGACGTCGCCGTAGCTGGTTTCCGTTTTCTTCAGCGCACTGAGCGGGGCGCCGAAACCGATTCCCTTCTTTCCGGCACGCGAGCCGATGATCTCCTCCAGTCCGGCAAAGGCCCCGGCTACGATGAAGAGCACGTTGGTGGTGTCGATCTGGATGAATTCCTGGTGCGGGTGCTTGCGTCCGCCCTGCGGCGGCACCGAGGCCACGGTTCCCTCCAGGATCTTCAGCAGCGCCTGCTGCACACCCTCCCCGGATACGTCACGGGTAATGGAGGGATTCTCGCTCTTGCGCGAGATCTTGTCGATCTCGTCGATGTAGATGATGCCCTGCTCGGCCTTCTTGACGTCGTAGTCGGCCGCCTGGATCAGCTTGAGCAGGATGTTTTCCACGTCCTCGCCCACGTATCCGGCCTCGGTCAGCGCGGTGGCGTCCGCGACGGCGAAGGGGACGTTGAGCCGGCGGGCCAGGGTTTGCGCCAGGTAGGTCTTGCCGCACCCGGTGGGCCCGATCAGCAGGATGTTGGACTTGGCGATCTCCACGTCCTCGTGTCCGCCGTCGGCCAGCGAACCGCTCTTGGACCCGTGGCCGGCCTGGATGCGCTTGTAGTGGTTGTAGACGGCCACCGCCAGCGACCGCTTGGCCGGTTCCTGGCCGATGACGTACTCCTGCAGGAAATCGTAGATTTCCCGCGGCTTGGGCAGTTCAAAACTGCCCAGGTCAGCAACTTCCGCCAGCTCCTCTTCAATGATTTCATTGCAGAGCTCAATGCATTCGTCGCAGATGTAGACGCCGGGCCCGGCAATAAGCTTCCGGACCTGCTTCTGGCTTTTACCGCAAAAGGAACACTTCAGAAGATCCGTGCTCTCGCCGATCCGAGCCATCTGTGAACCCCTCCATGTCTTTCACGAAACCGCCTGCCACCAAACCGCTTCCGTCAGCCTGGGCACCGTCGGCCACTATCTCCACCGGCGGACGTACCGCCAACGGCTTGCTTCCACTCTAGGCCAAAAATCCACCGACACGCGGAAGCCGGGCCCGGGGCGGACCACATTTTGCGGCGCCGCCCCGGAACACCAAATGCCGCTTTCGATTACTTGGCGATCGCCTGCGGCTTGATCTTGCGCGGGGTCAGGACCTCATCGATCAGCCCGTAGTCCTTGGACTCCTGGGCGGTGAGGATCTTGTCGCGCTCGATGTCGTTGTTAAGCTGTTCCGGCGTCCGGCCGGAGTGCTGGGCCAGCGTCTCCTCCAGCCAGGTGCGCATCCGCATGACCTCCGCAGCCTGGATCTCCAGGTCGGAAGCCTGCCCGCCCTGGCCGCCGGAGAGCGCCGGCTGGTGGATCAGCACCCGCGCGTTCGGAAGGGCCAGCCGCTTGCCGGGGGCCCCGGCCGCCAGCAGGACGGCGGCGGCGCTGGCCGCCTGGCCCAGGCACACGGTCTGGATTTCGGGGCGGATGAACTGCATCGTGTCGTAGATGGCGGTCATGGCCGTAAACGAGCCGCCGGGCGAGTTGATGTACAGCGTGATGTCCCGGTCCGGATCGGTGGATTCAAGCACCAGCAGCTGGGCCATCACATCGTCGGCCGAGGCGTCGTCCACCTGGACACCGAGGAAGATGATCCGGTCCTCGAACAATTTGGTGTACGGATCCTGGCGCTTGAACCCGTAGGGGGTGCGCTCCTCGAACTGCGGGAGCACGTAACGGTCGTTGGGGAGGTTTCCGGCGGTGCTGCCAAAGTTGTATGTCATTGTTCTGCTCCTGGAATCTTCTGCGCCGGATTAGTTTGAGTTCGTCCCGCCGCCGCCGGACACGGTGCCGGCGTGGGCGCTGATCTTGTCGAAGAAGCCGTATTCCAGGGCTTCCTCCGCGGTGAACCACTTGTCGCGGTCGTTGTCCTTGAGGATCCGCTCCACGCTCTGGCCGGTCTGCTCGGCGGTCAGTTCGGCCATCACCTTCTTCATGTGCAGGATCAGCTCGGCCTGGATCTTGATGTCCGAAGCGGTGCCGCCGATGCCACCGGAGGGCTGGTGCATCAGGATGCGCGCGTTCGGCGTGGCGTACCGCTTGCCCTTGGTGCCGGAGGAGAGCAGGAACTGCCCCATCGAAGCGGCCAGGCCGGTGGCCACGGTGACGACGTCGTTCGGAATGAACTTCATCGTGTCGTAGATGGCCATGCCAGCGGTGACGGAGCCGCCTGGCGAGTTGATGTAGAGGTAGATGTCCTTGTCGGGATCTTCGGCGGAGAGCAGCAGCAGCTGCGAGCAGATCGCATTGGCGTTGTCGTCGCGGACCTCCGAGCCGAGCCAGATGATCCGCTCCTTGAGCAGCCGGTTGTAAATGTAATCCTCGCGGCTTGCCGCTTCTACGGTCGCCATCGTGGGTGCGGTGTTGTCCTGTGCCATGGTTCGTACCTCTTCGTCATCACGGATCTTCACTACTTGGACAGTAGCCGTTCGGGAGCCGGTTTTGTTTCCCGAAACAGCGCTGTTCGCTGACGGCGCAGGGACGTTAGCGGTGTCAGCGGCGCCAGCCGGCACGACGACGGCGGCAGCCAGGTGCCGCCGTCGTCGTCCCTTTATAGGGGGTGCCTTAAAGGCAGCCGCCGCCGGCTCCTGGCGGAACCGGCGGCGGGGCAAATCAGTACCCGGAGCTTAGAACCGGGCTGCGCCCGGATCGTCAACGGCGGGAGCGGCGGAGGCCTCGACCGTCTCGGCTTCGATGGTCTCACCCTCCACGACGACGTCCTCAAGGGCCTCGCCCTCATCCTCGCCGGGAACGCTGACAAAGTCGCTCAGGTCCACGGCCTCGCCCTTGGAGTCCGTCACCTTGGCCTGGGCCAGCACGGCCGCCAGGGCCTTGCGGCGGCGGACCTCGGAGACGATCATCGGCACCTGGCCGGAGGAGTCGAGCATCTGCGCGAACTGGTTCGGATCCATGCCGTACTGGCTGGCCGAAGAAACGATGTAGTCGATCAGCTCGTTCTGGCTGACACCGATCTCTTCCTTGTCCGCCACGGCGTCCAGGATGACCTCGTTCTGGAACGCGCGCTCGGTGTTGGCCTTGACTTCGGCGCGGTGCTCCTCGGTGTCGTGCTCCTCGTCGCCGTGCGTGGCGCCCTGGCCGTTGAAGTGCTGCTCCAGCTGCTCCTCCAGGACGGATTCGGGCACCGGGACCTCGATCAGCTCAACCAGCTTGTCCAGCACCTTGTCGCGGGCCGCGATGCCCTGCTCCACGGTCTTGGACTGGGCGGCCTGCTTGGCCAGGTCCTCGCGCAGCTCGGCGAGCGTGTCGAACTCGCTGGCCAGCTGGGCAAAGTCATCGTTGGCCTCCGGCAGCTCGCGCTCCTTGACCGACTTGACCACGACGGTGACCTGGGCGTCTTCGCCAGCATGCTCACCGCCCACCAGCTTGGTGTCGAAGATGGCCTCCTCATCGGCGCTGAGACCGGTGACGGCCTCGTCCAGACCCTCAAGCATGGTCGCCGCACCGACCTGGTAGGACAGTCCGGCAGCGGAATCGACCTCTTCGCCGTCGATCTTGGCCGTGATGTCGATGGACAGGAAGTCGCCGTCGGCGGCGGGACGGTCAAGGGTCTTGAGCGTGCCGAAGCGGCCGCGCAGCTCGTCCAGGGCCTTGTCGACGTCCTCGTCGGAGGTCTCGGCAGCCTCAACCTCCACCTCGATGCCGCTGTAGTCCGGCAGTTCGATTTCGGGGCGCACGTCCACCTCGACGTGGAACTTCAGCTCGCCGTCGGTCGCCGCCGGGTCCGGAACCTCGGTGATTTCCACTTCGGGACGGCTCAGCGGACGCAGCCCGGTTTCCTGGATGGCGACCTGGTACCAGTTGTTCAGACCTTCATTGATGGCCGTCTCCAGTACGTAGCCGCGGCCCACGCGCTGGTCGATCAGCTTGTTCGGGACCTTGCCCTTGCGGAAACCAGGCACCTGGACCTGAGTAGCAATCGTCTTGTAGGCCTCGTCGATGCTCGGCTTCAATTCCTCGAAGGGGACCTCGACATTGAGCTTTACCCGGGTGGGCGTGAGGTTTTCGACAGCGCTCTTCACAGCGTGTTACTCCTGAATGGTCTGTTATGGATGGTCAGCATCAGCAAAATCCAATCCGGCGAAAATGCTGAGTCGGGGCGACAGGACTCGAACCTGCGGTCTCCTGCTCCCAAAGCAGGCGCGCTAGCCACTACGCTACGCCCCGTAGTGCACCGGCTAGTCTACGGCCTTATGTGCGTGGTTGCACATTTGACAGCACCTGCCCCCGGTATGATGTAGTTATATCCGGCCGAGAGGCCAAGCCCCGATAGCTCCACTCTACGACGTGCCAT
>DATIMB010000230.1:0-4910 GCA_035475875.1 Micrococcaceae bacterium | reverse complement strand
ACCTTTGACACCGCCGATGCCTACGCCAACGGCGCCGCAGAAGAGGTGCTGGGCCAGGCACTGAAGGGCCAGCGGCGCGAGTCCCTCGAGATCTTCACCAAGGTCTACTGGCCGGTGGGACCGAAGGGTCCGAACGACACCGGCCTGTCCCGCAAGCACATTATGGAGGGCATCAACGCCTCCTTGAGCCGGCTACAGATGGACTATGTGGACCTTTACCAGGCACACCGGTTTGACTATGAGACGCCGCTGGAGGAGACCATCCAGGCCTTCGCCGATGTGGTCCGCGCGGGCAAGGCACTGTACATCGGTGTTTCGGAGTGGAACGCGCAGCAGTTGCGCGACGGCCAGGCCCTGGCCCGGGAAGCCGGATTCTCCATTGTCTCCAATCAGCCCCAGTACTCAGCGCTGTGGCGCGTGATTGAGGCCGAGGTGGTGCCGGCGTCGAAGGAGTTGGGCATCTCCCAGGTGGTCTGGTCCCCGATGGCGCAGGGCGTCCTCTCCGGTAAATACCTGCCGGGGCAGCCCGCGCCCGCGGGTTCCCGCGCCACGGATGAGAAGGGCGGAAAGAACACCATTTCCCGTTTCATGCGGGATGATGTCCTCACCGCCGTGCAGCAGCTCAAGCCGGTCGCGGAGGAACTTGGCCTGAAGATGTCCCAGCTGGCCATTGCCTGGGTGCTCCAGAATCCCAACGTCTCCACCGCGCTGGTGGGTGCATCACGGCCGGAACAGGTGGCGGAGAACGTTAAAGCCGCCGGCGTGCAGATTCCCGCCGAGCTGATGGCTGCCATTGACCAGGCCCTGGGTTCGGTGGTGGAAAGGGATCCGGCCAAGACCGTCAGCCCGGAATCCCGTCCGGCCTAACTCCGGGCCGAACTCCCGGCCAGACCGATCCGGCAGCAATGGTGCCTTGCCCGCGGCAACCCCGCCATTCCTGCCGGATCGAAGTGCCGTCCGCTCAGCGGCGCCAGTCGCGTTCGCTCAGCGGCGCCGGGTGCCCGCCCGCTCAGCGGCGCCGGGCGGCTAGTTCTTTGTTGATCCTGGCCGCCCAGAAGGGTCCTTCATACAGGAACGCTGTGTAGCCCTGGACCAGCGACGCCCCTGCATCCAGGCGCTCCTGCACGTCGGCGGCACTCTCCACCCCGCCCACGGAGATCAGCACCAGCCGCTCCCCCACGGCGGCCCGGAGCCGCTGCAGCACCTGCAGGGACCGCAGTTTCAGCGGCGCGCCGGAGAGGCCGCCGACGCCTTTCGCCATGACCTCCTCGTGCGGGCTGGCCAGCCCGTCGCGGGTAATCGTCGTGTTGGTGGCGATGATGCCGTCCAGCTGCAGGTCCAGCGCCAGCCGGGCCACGTCGTCAAGGTCCTCATCGGTGAGGTCCGGGGCGATCTTCACCAGCAGCGGCACACGCCTGCCCGCGGACTGGTCCGCGGCTTTCCGGACGGCGGTGAGCAGCGGGCGCAGCGAGTCGACGTTCTGCAGCAGACGCAGGCCCGGGGTGTTCGGTGAGCTGACGTTGACCACCAGATAGTCTGCGACCGGCGCCAGTTCCCGTGTGCTCACCAGGTAGTCCTCGATGGCGTTGGCCAGGTCCACCTTCTTGGTTTTCCCGATGTTCACCCCGACCACCGGCCGTCCGGCCCCGTAGGCCTTCTCCAGGGCGGCGCGGGCCTGCCCGAGCCGCGGGGCCACCACAGCCGCCCCGTCGTTGTTGAAGCCCATCCGGTTGATCACCGCGCGGTCCTGGACCAGCCGGAACAGCCGGGGCTGCGGATTGCCGGGCTGCGCCTGGCCGGTGATGGTACCAACTTCCACATGGCCGAAGCCAAGCTCCGCCAGCGCCTCGACGGCCAGGCCCTCCTTATCGAACCCAGCTGCCAGCCCGAAGGGTGATGGGAAGGTCAGGCCCAGCGCCTGCGTCCGCAGCGACGGGGAGGGGCGGGTCAGCCGGCCCAGCAGGGTGCCGGCACCCGCGCGGTGCGCCGCCCGGATCAGGGTAAAGCCGATCTTGTGGGCACGCTCCGCATCCATCCAGGAGAAGCAGACACGGAAAAAGGCGGGATAGAGGCGCATGGGTACCAGTTTTCCGGCTCCGGCCCGCATCACCAAACTCGGTTGGCACAGAGGTCCGGAAAACCGGTCCTGGAAAGAGGTCCTGAGGCCCGTGTCCGCGGCGTTGCCGGAGCTTACCGGGCCCGGCGTTGCCGGAGCTTAGCGGGCAGCGTCGACCGCGCCGCCGTAGCGCCTGTCCCGCCGGGCGTATTCGTCCACGGCTTTCCACAGCGTGCGCCGGTCCACGTCCGGCCAGAGCTGGTCCATAAACACGAACTCCGCATAGGCGGACTGCCAGAGCATAAAGTTGGAGAGCCGCTGTTCGCCGCTGGAGCGCAGGAACAGGTCCACGTCGGGGATGTCCGGGGCGTACATGTGCCGCTGGATGGTCTTTTCACTGATGGAGCGCGGACTAAGCCTGCCGGCGGCTACCTCTTCCGCCAGGGACGTCACCGCGTCGGCGATTTCCGCCCGTCCGCCGTAGTTCACGCACATGGTCAGGGTGATCGTGTCGTTGTCGCGGGTGCGTTCCTGCGCCACCTCCAGCTCCTTGATCACCGAACCCCAGAGCCGCGGCTTCCGGCCGGCCCAGCGCACGCGCACTCCCCAGGCGTCCAGCTGGTCGCGCTGGCGCCGCAGGACGTCCTTGTTGAAGCCCATCAGGAAGCGGACCTCCTCCGGGGAGCGCTTCCAGTTCTCGGTGGAGAAGGCGTAGACGCTGACGTATTTGATGCCCATCTCGATGGCCCCGGCCATCACATCCAGCAGTGCCGGCTCGCCGGCCTTGTGCCCTTCGATCCGGGGCAGCCCGCGCTGATTGGCCCAGCGGCCGTTACCGTCCATCACGATCGCCACGTGCGCCGGAACCAGCTCGGCGGGGATCTGCGGCATCACGGCGCCGGAGGGATGCGGCCAGGGCGCGACGACGGCCGGCTTGCCCGGGCTGCGGGTGCTGCGCGGGGCCCGGCGGCCGCCGGTGCTTTGGGACTGGCTGGGGGCAGGGTTCGCCAAGGTTACACTCGCTCCACGTGCTTGAGGGAGCGGACAACCCGCTCCAGATGCCATTGCAGGTAGCTGGCCACCAGCCCCGCCGCTTCCTTACGGTGCGGCACGGCGGAGGCGTCCGCCGTCGCCCAATCCCCCGACAGCAGCGCCGCCAGCAGGGCCATGGTCTCCCGCGCCGGCGCCGCCGATCCCGGCGGCCGGCAGCTGTGGCACACCGCCCCGCCCAACGCAGCCGAGAAGGCACCGTGCGGGCCCGGCTCCCCGCAGCGCGCGCAGTCGGTGAAGCTCGGCGCCCAGCCTCCGGTGGCGAGGGCACGCAGCAGGTAGGAGTCCAAGATCAGCTCGGAGGCGTGCTCGCCGCGGCTGAGCGAGGCAAGTGCCCCCACCAGCAGCAGGTACTGCGCCGTGGCCCCCTCGCCGTCGACGTCGGTCAGCCGCTCGGCGGTTTCCGTCATGGCCGCGGCCACCGTGTAGCGGCCGTAGTCCGCCACGATCTCCCGTCCGTAGGAGCCCTTGGCCACTGCCTGGGTGACGATGTCCAGGCTACGGCCGGCCACCAGCTGCAGGTCTGCCACCATGAACGGCTCCAGCCGGGCGCCGAACTTGCTGCTGGTCCGGCGCACCCCTTTGGCGACGGCGCGGATCTGGCCGTGCCGCCGGGTCAGCAGGGTGATGATGCGGTCCGCCTCGCCTAGTTTGTGGGTGCGCAGGACGACGGCATCGTCCCGATAGGTGCGCGCGGCGAAGGAGTTTCTGGACACCGAACCATTGTCCCACCGCGCAGGCACTCCCCGGCGCAGGCCGTTGCAGGCGTGCCGGGGAATGCGGCCGGCTGCACTCCCCGGCCCGCGTCTGCTACAGCGGCAGGTGCATCCCGGAGGCGATGTTCAGCGCGGTGGCCACCGTCAGGTACATCAGCCACAGCCCGGTCAGGATATGCCAGAGCCCCAGCGCCCTTTCGCCGAAGACCTTGCCGATGCTGGCGAAGAAATCGCTGATGTAGATCAGTGACAGGCCGCAGAACAGCAGGCCGACCGGCCAGTCCCCCGCCTTGAAGAAGACCACCAGGCCCAGCAGCGAGATGATGGTGAACGCCACCGACATGCCCGCATTGGGCCGCGGATCGCTGCGCTGGTAGCGGTTGTAGCCGATGGCAAACCAGTGGATGCCGTATGCGGAGAACGCCAGGGCGGCCATGTAGAGCGGCGGGTCCTTGAAGACCTGGAACCAGGTCATTCCGACAAAGAGGTAAACACCGGTGAGCAGCTGGCAGAAGCCGGGCATCCAGATGCCCCAGACACCGGTGGAGCGGTCAACCCGCTCGTCCCTTTTGGGCCAGCTGAACAGTTCCTGGGGTCCGTAGATGAGGTAACCGGTTCCCAGTCCAAAAAAACCCAACGCGATCGGCAGGAACGTCGACGCCTGGAACATGAGATTCATGACCTTTGTCCTTTGAGATAGAGATGGATAGGGCGCTCGATCACGCATTCATAGGCGCACCTTTCCAGCAGCAGCGCACCGGCCCGGTCGGCCGGCGCGCTGCTTCGTTTCCTATCGGACTCCTGCGGGTGCCGCCTCCGGGGCCGACACCGGTTCCAGACGGACGACGACGGACTTGGAGACGGGTGTGTTGCTTCCCTCTGCGGTGGATTCCAGCGATACCAGGACGTTGGCTTCCGGGAAGTAGGAGCTCACGCACCCCTTGGCGGTCGGGTAGGCGATCACCCGGAACTGCCGAAGGACGCGGTCCTGGGAGCTGTCCTGGTATTCGCTGTGCACGTCCACGAAGCTGCCGTCCTCGATGCCCAGTTCCTTGAGGTCCTCCGGGTTGACGAAGAGCACGTGCCGG
>DATIMB010000229.1:0-2733 GCA_035475875.1 Micrococcaceae bacterium | reverse complement strand
GCGTACATGGGCAGCGCGTAGGGAACCAGGAACAGGGTGCGGAAGAAGCCCTGGCCGCGGAACTTCTTCTGCAGCGCCACGGCGGCCGCCATGCCCAGGGTCCAGGAGATGCCAACCACCAGGACGGTGAAGGCGCAGGTGATCAGAAACGACTGCAGCAGGGCCTGCCCCACCGCGCCGTTGAAGTCGAGGGCGATCTGGTAGTTCTTCAGACCGGTGAACGGGGCGTTGCCCCAATTGGATATGTAGGCCTTCGTCAGCTTGAGGAAACCCATCCAGATGCCCGTGAACATTGGAATCACGTGGATCACCAGCTCAAAGACCACGGCCGGGGCCAGCAGTGCGTAAGGCAGCCACCAGCCGGAGCGCCTCGGTTTGCGCGGTTTGCCCGCGGTGGTCTCTCCGGGCTTTGTGGCCGTCGGCGTCGTAGTCGCAGCGGACATACGGAACACCGCCCTTTCTCTTATGTACCGGTAGGTCAGAAGGGTGGGGCCGGCAGCCCGACCCCACCCCTGTTTCCTAGCCGGCGGCAGCTACCTGCTGCTCGGCGGTCTTCATGGCGCTCTTGATGTCGTCGGTGCTGACGGTGCCGCCGGAGGCGATCTTGGCGAACATCTGGTTCATGGCCTTGCCCACGGTGCTTTCAAACTGGTCCTCGGCGGGAACCAGCGGGAGGGGCTTGGACTTGTTGGCATAGATGTCCGCGAAGGTCTTCGCTTCATCGGCGTTATCGGTGAAGTTCGGGGTGGCTCCGTTGAGCACCGGCAGCGCGGCGAACGGCTTGTCCAGCGCGGTCTGCGTCTCGGGGCTGGTCATGAACTTCACGAACTTCAATGCCGCGTCCTTGTTCTTCGTGTTCTTGAAGATGGACAAGTTGATGCCGGCGACGTGGCTGGCCACATCGGTCTTGCTGTCCTTCGGTGCAGGGAACGGCACGACGCCGTACTGGTCCGACTTCATGCCGTTGGCCACGATGGAACTGTCGGCATTGTTCTGGTTCAGGATCATGGCGACCTTGCCGGTGGCGAAGTCGTTGACGGCCTTGGTCCCGTTGTCGTACTGGGCGTTGGCGACGTTGACCACCTTGTCCGCCTGCATCAGGTCCAGGTACCGCTTGATGCCGTCCACCACGCCGTCTGAGGAAAACGTCGGCTGGCCCTTGGAGTCGAACAGGTCCGCGCCGTTCTGCGCAGCATCGATGAAGGCGAAGTGCGCGTTCTCGGTGTAGCTGCCGGCCGCCAGCGCAAAGCCGTACTTGTCGCCGCTGGTCAGCTTCTTGGCGTCGGTGACCAGGTCTTCCCAGTTGTTGGGCGGGGTCAGGCCGGCTGCGGAGAACATGGCCTTGTTGTAGTACAGACCGTAGGCCAGGCCGTAGACCGGAACGGAGGTCGGGTCCTGGCCGGGAGCCCCGCCGGTGTCCATGGCGGTCTTGACGAACTTGTCCTTGCCGCCGATGGCGTCGAAGGCGCTCTGGTCGAACGGCATGAAGGCCCCGGTGGACTGCAACGAGGCCGCCCAGGTGTTACCGATGTTCACGACGTCGGGGGCCTGTCCGGAGGTAACGGCTGTCTGGATGCGGGTCTGCAGGTCATTCCAGCCGATCACCTCGAGGTTGACCTTGATGCCGGTCTGCTGCTGGAACTTTTCCAGCTCGGGGGTGAGGACCTGCTTGTCGTTGTCCAGGCTGGTGCCCTGGTTGCTGGCCCAGTAGGTGATGCTGCCGCCCCCACCGCCGGAGCCGCCGGAACTTCCCGAACTGCCGGATGCGCTCGAGTTGCCTCCGCCGCAGGCTGCGGTGGTCAGTGCCAGCGCGGCGATGGCCGCCGTTGTGGCGAGGGTTCGGAATTTGAATGCGCTGGATTTCGTGGGGCTGGATTTTGTGGGGCTAGATTTCACTGCACGACTTTTCACTGCATGACTTCCTTGTCTATCCAAAGTGCGCCTGAAAGGCAGGTATTCGGCCTTGTCACCAAACTAGGACAACTTATGCCGATGGTCAATCAAAAGTTGCTTATTTGTTGGGATATTCTTGGGCCCGGGCACACCGGAGCTGGGATTTAGGCTGCGGTCAATTGCTCTGGGAGAGCCGGCCGCAGCGTTTGTCACTGCACATTTGCCACGCCGGAAGGATCTTCGGCGCCTGTGACGAGTGTAACTTAACCGGTTCAGTGAGCCAATGGCTGATACCGATTCGTAATAACCGGAATTGTGATCCGTGACCGCCGGTGGGTCATCGAGTGGGGCCGCGGCCGGTACTGGCCCTTACTACTAGCCGGCCCGGCGGGGAGGAGATGCTCTGCCGGTCCCGGCCGGCTATCACATCCAGCAGCAGCCGGGCGGAGCTGCGGCCCTGTTCCTCGGGGTCGCGCTGCAGCGCAGTGACGGCCGGGGAGCCAACCTGGCACAGTATCGAATCGTCCCAGCTGACCACGGAAACAGCAGCGGGGATGGCGATGCCCAGTTCCTTCAGCGCGGCTGCGCCGCCCATGGCCATCAGGTCGTTGCCGAAGATCAACGCCGTCGGCAGCTCGGCAGAGCCGGAGGGGCCCGAGGAACCGGAGGAGCCCGAGGAACCGGAGGAGCCCGAGGCGGCCGGATCCATCAGGGCCCGGGTCGCAGCCGCAGCGCCGGCCATGGTGTAGTCGCACTCGATTTCCCGCACCGCCATGCCAAGCTCGGCGGCGTCCGCCAGTACCGCAGCCTTGCGCATCCGCTCGTGGACCAGGGCCAGCG
>DATIMB010000228.1:0-3917 GCA_035475875.1 Micrococcaceae bacterium | reverse complement strand
TCGCTGCTGGCCGGTTTCGTGGGCAAGGAACGCGCCCCCGATCCGTACAGCGGGGTGGAACTGGCGCCGCAACTGCCCGTGGCACAGGTCCTGATCGACTCGACGCTGCCGCATCTGGACAGGCTGTTCGACTACAGCGTGCCCGCCGAGCTGGATGCATTGGCCGTGCCGGGGGTTCGCGTCCGGGTCCGGTTTGCCGGCCAGGAATTGAACGGATACATCGCCGCACGGGCCTCGGTGTCCGAAAGCGCCAGGCTCACGCCGTTAGGGAAGGTGCTCAGCCCAGTGCCGGTACTGACACCGGAGATCCTGCAGCTCGCCCAGGCCGTTGCCGCCCGCTGGGCCGGGAGCGTCAGCGACGTGCTCCGCGTCGCTATTCCTCCGCGGGTAGCCAAGCTGGACAAGGAATACGCCGCCGGCGCTTTTGCGGGCGCGGCCACGCTGGAAGTAGCCGGCGTGGGAACAGCGGGAACGGCTGGTGCCGGAGCAGCGGAAGCGACTGGCCCCGGAGCAGCGGGAACGTCTGGTGCCGGAGCAGCGGGAACGTCTGGTGCCGGAGCAGCGGGAACGGCTGGCTCCGGAACAGCGGAACCCCCGGGAGGCGGCGACCTTCTCAAGGGGTACCGCAACGGCCAGGCTTTCCTTTCCCACCTCGGAGCCGGCGGATCACCCAGGGGCGTGCTGACGGCACTCAAAGGGTACGGCCCGCACTCCTGGCATCGGCAGCTGGCCCAGGCGATCGCCGTCTGCCACGCGTCCGGACGCGGTGCCGTGGCGGTGGTACCCGATCAGCGCGACCTGCTGCTTCTCGAACAGGCGGTGGCCGCGGTCCTGCCTGCGGACAGCTTTGTCCGGCTGACCGCGGAGGACGGCCCCACGCCCCGGTACCGCAGCTTTCTTCGCGTCCTCAGCGGGGAGGTCAGTGTGGTGCTGGGCACGCGTTCTGCCGCCTACGCGCCGGTGGCCAATCCCGGTCTGTTCTGCTGTTGGGACGACGGCGATGACCTCCACGTCGAGCGTCGGGCCCCATACCAACACAGCCGGGACGTCCTGCTGCTGCGCTCCGAGCAGCAGAATGCCTCCCTTCTGCTGGCCGGACACGCCCGCAGTACGGAGGCGCAACGATTGCTTAACCAGGGATGGGCACAGCCCATCCATCCCGAGCGGACGCTCACGCGTGCGCTGGCCGCACGGGTGATCAGTACCTCAGACAGCTTTGAACAGCAGCGCGATCCGTTGGCCGGCCTGGCCCGGCTGCCGCAGCGGGCCTGGCAGAGCGCCAAGCAGGCGCTCAGTCACGGGCCGGTACTGGTGCAGGTGGCCCGCAGCGGTTATGCCCCGAGCCTGGCCTGCCAGCGCTGCCGGGAAGCCGCCCGCTGCAGGCACTGCCAGGGGCCTTTGATGGAGACCACCGCCACCGGGATGCTGCAGTGCCGCTGGTGCGGCGTGGCCGAGGCGGACTTCAGCTGCGCCACCTGCGGCTTCCGGATGCTCCGGCGCGTCGCGGTGGGAGCGGCCAGAACGGCCGAGGAACTAGGCAAGGCGTTCCCCGGTGTACCGGTGATTTCCTCTGCCGGCGACCACGTGAAGGCAGAGGTGCCGGACCGGCCGGCCCTGGTGGTGGCCACCGTGGGGGCGGAGCCGCTTGCTCCGGCGGGCTATGCGGCGGCATTGCTGCTGGACGGAGACTCGCTGCTGCGACGCGAATCGCTACGTGCCGGCGAGGACGCGCTGCGGCGCTGGTTCAATGCCGCCGCACTGGTGCGCCCGGCCGAGAACGGCGGCACCGTGGTGGTCACGGCCCAGGATCCGCAGTCCGTCGGCGCGCTGGTGCGTTGGGATCCGGAGGGCTTCGCCGAGCGGGAGCTGCAGCTACGCCAGGAACTGGGACTGCCGCCGGCGGTGAGGATTGCCTCCATCACCGGTGCCCAGGACGCCGTGGATGCATTTGTGGCGCAGTCGGACCTGCCGCCGTCAGTCCGTGTAGTGGGACCGGCACCGGTGGACCCGGGACATCATCTGGGAGGGGAGGATCCGGACTACCGGACGCTGGTCTTCATTCCGTATGCCGCCGCAGCCACCGTCACCGCCCGCCTACGCTCGCTGAAGGCCGCCAACGCCGCCAAGCGCTCGACGACGCCCGTCCAGATCCGCTGCGACGGGCTCGATGTGCTGTAACCGCACGGAAACCGCCGACTCAGCCTAGTGCCGGGCAGCCAACCCCCAGCGGCCAACCTCGCCCCCAGCCAACCTCGCCCGCAACCAACCCCCAGAAGCCAACCTCGCCCGCAGCCAACCCCCAGCGGCCAACCCGCCCGTGCGAGCCCACCCCGGCCCCGCATAGCGCGCCGGCGGCTACCGGTTCTTTGCGGCGCTCCCCGCGGCCGCGCGCCGGGCGGTAATATCCTCGGCAATATCCATCAGCTCCCTGGCAGAGCGGTTCCAGCTGAAGGCGGCGGCCTGCCGCACGGAAGCAACAGAGTGCTCCCGCCAGACCTGGGGATCCTCCAAGGCCCGGACCGCATCGGCAAAGCCGGAGGGGGAATCGGCCGGGACGTAGCTGGCCGCGGTCCCGCCCACCTCGCGGAAGATCGGGGTGTCACTGACCACGACCGGAGTCCCCAGCGCCATGGCCTCTACCAGCGGAAGGCCGTAGCCTTCCGCCCGGGAGAGGGTCACCAGGGCGGTGGTGCGTAGCAGCAAGTCGTCGTACTCCAGGTCCGTGACGCCGTTGTGGAACACGACGCGGGCCCCGGCGGGGACCAGCCGATCAAGTTCCGCACGACGTTCGCCGGTCACGCGGCTGAGCAGGTGCAGTTCAAATTCGGGCAGTCCGGCCATGCCGCGGATCATGGTTTCCACGTTCTTGTACGGCATGAAGGAACCCATGTACAGCAGTATCTTCTCCGGGGCGGCTGTGCTGTCCCGCGGAACCCGGTCGCCCTGAGGCGCGTTGCCGACGATCCGCACCTCCCGTTTGGTCAGCCGGTATTTGTGTATCAGCGCCTGGGTGGTGCGGCTGATGGTGGCCACCATATCCGCCCGGTTGAGCAGCAGCCGCTGCGGCCAGTAGGCCTTGTGGTAGAGCCGCCAGAGCAGGCGCACCGGTGCGGGCAGGAAGCCGGGCGGGGTGGGGTGCTCGTAGTAGATCAGGTCATGCAGGGTCAGCACCAGACCGTAGCGCCGGCCCCAGCTTCCCATCGTCTGCATCGGGCAGAAGACCACGTCCGGCTCCAGCCTGTTCACCGACCGGGCCACGAAAAGCTCCAGCGGGGAAAGCGGGCTGCCGATCTTGACGTACGGCACGTTGGGAAGGAGGGCCAGTTGGCGCTCATCGCTGATCAGCATGGTCACTTCGGCCAAAGGAGCGACGGCGGCGATGAGGCTGGCGCCGTAGCGGCTGATCCCGTCGTGGTGGTCAGTGCGGGTAAAGCGGGCGTCGATGACGATTTTCACGCGGGGTGCCTGTCCAGGAAGTCGGTGATGGCCTTTGCTGCGGGCTGCGGGGTTTCGTAGTGGATCAGGTGCCCGACGGCGGGAATCACCGTCAGCTCCGCGTCCGGCAGCAGCGGCAGCAGTTTGTGCTGGTCGGCCAACGGCGCAATCTCATCCTCCGCCCCGGCAACCAGGAGCACGGGCAGTTTCAACCCGGAGGCCACCTGGCGGACGGTGCCGCCGACCGATGCCCGGAAGGACTCCAGCAGCATCTCCCGGTTGGCGAACAGGCTGAAGTAGGCGTGGTGCTGGGCATGGATGAACCGCAACAGCGCCTTGTCCTTGGTCTTGGCCATGGTCACGCTCATCAGGTGCACAATGATGCGGGAGCGCAGCAGGGCGTTGCCGGCCCTTGCCGGAAGCTTCGCCGAGGCCAGGTAGTAGAACTCGGCCAGCTTGGACAGCACCGCTTTGGGCCCCTC
>DATIMB010000227.1:0-1785 GCA_035475875.1 Micrococcaceae bacterium | reverse complement strand
CGTCCCCGATCCGGTGATCCAGGAACCAACGGACGCCGTCGTGCAGATAACCAGCACGGCTATCTGCGGCTCGGACCTCCACCTCTACGACGTCCTGACGCCCTTTATGCATCGGGGCGACATCCTGGGACATGAGGCGATGGGCATCGTCCAGGAGGTGGGCGGCGGCATTTCCAATCTGGCCGTCGGAGACCGTGTGGTCATCCCCTTCAATATTGCCTGCGGCACCTGCTTCATGTGCCGGCGCGGGCTGCAGTCGCAGTGTGAGACCACGCAGGTCAAGGACAAAGGGACGGGCGGGGCGCTGTTCGGTTACACCGAGCTCTACGGCCGGGTGCCCGGCGGCCAGGCTGAATACCTGCGCGTCCCGCACGCGGATTACGGTCCTATCAAGGTCGGCGCAGAGCATCCGGATGAGCGGTACCTCTTCCTCTCGGACATCATTCCCACCGCCTGGCAGGGCGTGCAATATGCCAATGTGCCCGACGGCGGGACGTTGGCTGTGCTGGGTCTGGGCCCGGTGGGCCAGCTGGCCGCGCGGATCGGACGCTACCTGGGCTACCGGGTTATCGCCGTTGAACCGGAGGCGGACCGCCGGGCAATGGCCGGCCGGCACGGAGTCGAGACTCTTGAGCTCAACGACGAGGTGGTGGCCGAACTGGCGGACCGCACCGAGGGCCGCGGCCCCGATGCCGTGCTGGACGCCGTCGGGATGGAGGCGCACGGCTCCCCCATCGCCAGCATCGGCCAGCAGGCGGTGGGGCTGCTCCCTGATGCGGTCGCCAAGAAAGCTATTATGACGGCAGGTGTGGACCGGCTCGCAGCGCTGCGGGTGGCCGTCGCCGCCGTGCGCCGCGGCGGGACCCTCTCGCTTTCCGGGGTGTACGGCGGGCAGGCGGATCCGCTGCCCATGCTGACGCTGTTCGACAAGCAGATCCAGATCCGGATGGGACAGTGCAACGTGAAACGCTGGATCGACGACCTGCTGCCGCTGGTGGACGACGACGGCGACCCGCTGGGCGTGCGCGATCTGGTCACGCATACCCTGCCGCTGGAAAGCGCGCCGGAGGGCTACTCGATCTTCCAGAAGAAGGAAGACGGCTGCGTCAAGGTTGTGCTCAAGCCCTAAGGCAACTCTCCGTTACAGCTTTCGAGGATCGTTCAGCGGCTTCCCTCACACTTCAAGCTCAAAGGCCGGCCTCTAGCTCAGCGGCCGGCCTGCTCGGCCAGCCGGTCCGCCTGTTCGCGCGCCCGGACGGCCCGGCGCCCGGCGTCATCGGCCGCCCGGGATGCCTTGTCCTTGTCCCGTTCCAGCCCCCGCGCCTCCCACTGGGCAGCGGCCACCTCCTGTTCAGCATCGGCCAGCCGCGCCCGGAGTTCCTGCACCGCCTGCTCCGACTGGGCACGCCGGGACTTCGAATCGCCGATCCGCTGCCCGACCTCCGCAAGGGCGGCCTGGGCTTTGCTGGCGGCGGCCTCGGCGGCTGAGGCCTCTTCCAGTGCTTCCGCCAGGGCCTTGGCCCGGCGGCTTTCCTGCCGTTCCTGGTCGGCCTGCGACGCCGCTCGGTCCGAGGCAGCACGTGCACGTCTGGCCTTCGCGGCGGCCTGCCGTCGGGCCTGCGCGGCATCTCCCCCGGCGCCCAAGGCCGCTGGGACTGCCAGCGCCTGCGCTGCCGTCGTGGCGCCGTCGTCGGCCCCGCCCGCAGCCAGCGAACGGACCAGTTGGCCGGTGCGCACCGCCGCCGCAGCATCCGGTTCCGCCATGGCGGTACGCAACGTCTGCTC
>DATIMB010000226.1:0-6064 GCA_035475875.1 Micrococcaceae bacterium | reverse complement strand
GCGTGCGCGTGCCGCGCGCCTCGCCGGCCAGCATGTGCTCCAGGGCCTCGCGGGTTCCACTGCCGTGTTCACGGGTCACCAGCGGGGTGCGGGCCAGTTCCTCTGCGCTGACCGGCGAACGCCGGCCGGCCCAGGGATGATCGGGTGCGGTGACCAGGACCAGCTGGTCGTAGCGTACGGTTTGGCTGGCCAGGTCCGCTGGAATACCGGGACTTTCGATGAACCCGATGTCCGCGCTGCCGGAGCGGACCAGTTCCACAGCCCCCGCACTGTTGCTGACGGTCAGTTCGACGGTGGCCGGCGGCATCCCGAAGGATTCCTGCTGTCGCCGGAGGGCCACCAGCCATTGCGGCAGCAGGTACTCGGCAATGGTCTGGCTGGCCGCAACATGGAGCTGGCGCACCCGGTTCGAGCGCAGGGACGCGATGCCAGCGTCCAGCCGCTCGGCGGCTGCCAGCACTTCGGCCGCCCAACCGGCCACCAGTTCCCCGGCCGGAGTCAGGGTGGAACCGCGTGGCGTCCGTGCCAGCAGGGGTGAGCCGACCTGCGCCTCCAGCGACCTCATCCGGGCGGAGACGCCCTGCTGGGACAGACCCAGCCGGTGGGCGGCAGCGGAAAGGCTGCCGAGATCCTGCACCGCGGCCAGCATCTGCAGCGCAGCCAGGTCCGGCACCCTCGGACTGAGCATCTATCGACTCCCCTTGTCTCACTTCGTGCCATAACGTCTCTTACCTGCCACAAGCGCCGCTTGTAACCCCACAAGTGTATGCCGCCTACCGGGCAACTCTCTGTCAAGGAAACATGGCAAACATGACGGCCTATGACGTGACTGACGGAACGGAACATCTAGAAGCGAACCCAACGACGGAGGCGAACCCGACCGCGGACGAGGATGTCCGGGTCGGCCGGGCGGGCAGGCTTCTTGCCGGCACGGCGGCCAGGATTCCCGGGCTCGGCTTGGCCACCGGGATAGCCGTGCTGGCTACGGCCGTCGGCCATGTCCTGCCCTTGCTGGGTGGACCGGTTGCCGGGATTGTGATCGGCGTCGCGGTCGCCGTGCTGCTGAAGCCCGGCAAACTGTTCGGAGCCGGCCTGAGGACGGCCGGCACGTCCGTCCTCCAGCTATCCGTCGTCGTCCTTGGCTCCCAGTTGTCGCTGTCCCAGATCGCGCGGGTGGGCCTGGAGTCGCTGCCGGTCATGGTGGGAACGCTGGCGATCGCGCTCCTGGCCGCCTACCTGCTCGGTCGCTGGCTGGGTGTGGTCGGCGACCTGCGTACCCTCATCGGCGTCGGCACCGGGATCTGCGGCGCCTCGGCGATTGCTGCGGTGACCCCGGTGATAGGCGCGGTGAGCGTCGACGTCGCCTACGCCGTGTCCACCATCTTCCTGTTCAATGTCGCGGCGGTCCTGACCTTCCCGCTGATCGGGCACCTGCTGGGCCTGAGCCAACATGCCTTTGGCCTGTTCGCCGGCACCGCGGTCAACGACATGTCCTCGGTCGTCGCCACAGCGACCACCTACGGCAGCACGGCCGCCAATTACGCCGTCGTCGTGAAGCTGGTGCGCACGCTAATGATCATCCCGGTCTGCGTGATTCTGGCGGCCTGGAGCGGACGCCGCGGGAAGGGTCTTGCCAACACTGCAGCGGCACGGCGTGGCCAAGTGCGGATCCTCGCCCTGATCCCCTGGTTCCTGACCGGGTTCCTGATCGTGGCGGCAGCCAACACGATCGGCCTGATCCCATCCGGGATGCATGCCGGCCTCGGTTCCGCCTCCGTTTTCCTGATCACCGTGGCCCTGTCCGCGATCGGGCTGTCGACCAACCTCGCAGGCTTTCGCCGCGCCGGAGCCAGGCCGCTGCTGCTCGGGGCAACCCTGTGGATTACCGTCACCCTGGCCAGCCTGGGACTGCAGTTTGCCACCGGTCTGGCCTGACCGGCTCCGTTGGTGGGCGCCAGTGGTGAGCCGGGAATCCTTCTGCTCAGCGAGACGGGTCACTCAGTGTCCAGGACGTGGTTCTGCTCACTGACTGACGCCGGTCCGTGAGCAGATTAGCCCCATCGCACCGCTTATCCCCGCGTTTCCAGCTTCCGCAGGTAGCGGATCTTCAGTGCGTGCCGGAGCCGGCGCGGCAACGGCGGATAGACCAAGGCCAATACGTGCATCACCAGGTTGAAGAGCAGCTGCCGCCGCCCGTCCCACGGCAGTCCAAACTTTTCCCGGAGCGGTTCCGGTAGCAGGCCGGTGGTGACCAGGCGGATCAGCGGCATGCAGGCGTGCGCCCACCAGGGCACGGCATGCGGATGCAGCAGCTCGCGTGCCACCCGTACGGTGGCGTCGTCAATAGCAAGCCTTCGCAGTCCGGCCGACCAGTAGTCGTCGAAGGCGGCGCGGTCGGCCGGCCAGACTCCGGCGGGGACCTGCAGAATGGCGCCGATCTTCGCGTAGTCGCGGTAGACCGCGTCGGCTTCCGCCCCGGACAGGGGGCCGTACACCTTTTCAAATACAGTCATCGTGCTGTCGTAGAGAGTGGCCAGCACCCACAGCTGGAGCCCGGGATCAAAGGCGTTGTAGCCCGAATGCCTGCCGTCGGCTGCCCTGCGCACCGGAACGTGGGCGCGGTTCACCATCCGCCGGACCGCCGCCACCTGCCCCGGTGTGCCGTAAACCGCAGCATACAGAAACGTGGTGGTGGCGCGGAACCGGTCCAGCGGGCGTTCGGTGAAAGTGCTGTGCTCGGCCACGCCACGGCCCACCGAGGGATTGGCAATCTGCAGCAGGATGGCGCGCCCGGCGCCCAGCAGCAGGACTCCCTCGGCGGCAATATCGGCAAGACCTGAAAACATGGGGCCCAGCATATGCCAGCTGGCTGATCGCCGGCCGAGTCCCGCCGGGGGACCCACCCCGCAGGGGCCCAGCCCTACCGGGTGCTCAGCCCTACCGGGCGCCCCAGCCCTGCCGGCGGCTCAGCCCTGCAGGCCCAGCAGCCGGTCCGTGGCCCGGTCCGGCTCACCCTGGAAGTACTGCTCCAGGACCCTCCGGAAGACCTCTTCCTGCGGATCGGCACGCAGGAACAGGGTCATGGACGAGTGCAGCTTTCTCGCGTCGATGCCTCCGAAGACCTGCTCCGCGCTACGGTCCTGCAGCGTTGCCAGCGTGCTGGCGCATTCCCGGAGGCGGGGGCCCAGGACCGGGTGGTGCAGATAAGCCTGCGCCTCGGCCAGGGACGTGATGGCGTAGGTGCGGGATATGGAGCTCTGTCCCAGGCCGGCCAGCTGCGGAAAGACAAACCACATCCAGTGGCTACGCTTGCTCCCCTGGCGCAGCTCTTCCAGCGCCTGCTCATAGATGCCGCCCGAATCCTGCGCCGAAACGAAGCGATCCAGTCCGTAGTTGTTCTCCATCGGCTTGAATCTACCTGCCTCGGCAAACTGCCGCTACACCTTGGGCCGCTGAACAGCCAGAATGAGGGATATGACTAACAAGCCCACTGACTATCTGCTTCCCGCCCAGGTCAGACTGCAGCAAGGCGGCAGCGCCAATCCCCGCCCGCTGGTGCGCTGGCTGCTGGCCAACCGGGTGGCACCGGTGGGACCGGAGACCGAGGAGGTGCACGCCAAACCGAACGCCTGGTGGAAGGTCATGTGCCTGACCGGCGTGGACTATTTCTCCTCGCTGGCCTACCTGCCGGGCATCGCGGCGCTGGCCGCGGGCGCCCTGTCCCCGTTGGCGACGCTGCTGATCGTGGCGCTGACGCTGCTGGGGATGCTGCCCATGTACCGGCGCGTGGCAAAGGAGAGCCCGCACGGCCAGGGGTCCGTGGCCATGCTGGAAAGGCTGCTGCCGTTCTGGCGGGGCAAATTCTTCGTACTGATCCTGCTGGGCTTCGTCGTCACGTCGTGGATCATCACCATCACCCTTTCCGGGGCGGATGCCACCGTCCAGATCCTGCAGAACCCGCTGTTGCCCAATGCCCTCAGGGGCGCCGCGGTGCCGATCACGGTGGTCCTGCTGCTGATCCTGGGCGGGGTTTTCCTGCTGGGCTTCAACGAGGCCGTCGGGGTTGCCATCCCGCTGGTGGCTGTCTACCTGCTGCTCAACGCGGCCATCGTCGTCGTCGGCCTAGGCGACGTGCTGACCAAACCCGGGGTACTGAACGGCTGGACGGACAGGCTGCTCACCAGCAGCTCAGGACCCGGTGGGGTGATCGCCCCGGCCATCATCGCCTTCCCGCTGCTGGTCCTGGGCCTGTCAGGCTTCGAGACCGGCGTCAGCATGATGCCGCTGATTAAGGCCGCCGGCGAAACGCCGGAGGAGCGTCTGGCCTCGCGCATCCACAACACCCGCAAGCTGCTGACCACCGCGGCCCTGATCATGAGCGCCTACCTGATGACCACCAGCTTCATTACCACCGCGCTGATCCCGCCGGCCGAGTTCAAGGACGGCGGCCAGGCCAGCGGGCGTGCGTTGGCCTACCTGGCCCACCAGGATCTGGGCAGCGCCTTCGGCACCGTCTATGACATCAGCAGTGTGCTCATCCTCTGGTTCGCCGGTGCTTCCGCGATGGCCGGCCTGATCAACATCGTGCCGCGCTACCTGCCCGCGTACGGGATGGCCCCGGAATGGGGACGCGCGGTCCGCCCCGTCGTGCTGGTCTACACCGCCATCAGCGTCGGCATCACCATCGTCTTCCGTGCCGATGTCAACGCCCAAGCCGGCGCCTACGCCACCGGGATCCTGGCCATGATGGTCTCCGGCGCGGTGGCAGTCTCGGTGTCGGCCCTCCGGCGCAGGCACCGGGGCGGCACGCTGGGATTCCTGGTGCTGACCCTGGTGCTGGCATACGCGCTGGTGGCCAATGTCATCGAGAAGCCGGACGGCATCGCCATCTCCGCGGTCTTCATTGCCGCCATCATTATCGTCTCGCTGGTCTCCCGGATCTCGCGGACCACCGAGCTGCGGGTGGACAGCATCGAGTTCGACGAATCTGCCCGGCGGTTCATCACCGAATCCATCCAGTACGACGGCGCGCTGAACCTGATCGCCAACCAGCGCCAGCGGGACGACGACGTCGGGGAGTATAGGGCGAAGGAGTCCGAGCAGCGCGGGCTGAACCCGGTTCCCGGCAAGGCCGATGTGCTGTTCCTGGAGGTTGAGGTGGTTGATCCGTCCGCCTTCAGCGATGTCCTGCGGGTGCGCGGGGTGGAACTGGGCGGCTACCGAATCCTGCGGGTGGCCAGCCCGGCGGTGCCCAACGCGATTGCCGCCGTGCTGATCGCCCTACGGGACACTACCGGGGTACGCCCGCACTGCTACTTCGAATGGGCCGAGGGCAACCCGTTGGGGCACCTGCTGCGCTACCTCATCCTGGGCCGGGGCGATACCGCGCCGGTGGTGCGGGAAATCCTGCGCGAAACGGACCGGGATCCCGCCCGACGGCCGCGCATCCACGTCGGCTGATCAGCCGGTATAGGCGCTCTGGCAGGTCGCGTCGGCGCCTGTCTGGCCTGTCACTCCCGGAGGCAAGCCGGTACCCGTGGCGGCCGCGGAAGCCGTTGCGGTCGGCGTCCCGCTGGCCGGGTCCGTGCCCGCGGCCCCGGCAGAGGCGCCATCCGAAGCGGCCACTGCGGGAGCGGTCGTCGTCGCCGCGCCTAACGCCGCAGAGATGCTGGTATCAGCGGCGATGGCCGCAAACAGGTCGGTGGACTGGGGAGCCTGCAGCTGGACCCGGTTCGGATCCAGGACATAGGGCTCGTTCGGCGCGGTCACGAAGGCCACGTTCGCCGGATCGATATTCTTGACCCGGTTGGCCATTCCGAGCAGCGCCGGTATGTTGGCCAGCGATTTGTCCACCGTCAGGTTCTTGGTCACTGTGTCGGCGATGGAGTACAGCTTGGGGATATTCGCCAGCGTGCCTTCGGTGGTGATCTTGCGGACCATGGCGGCCAGGAAGCTTTGCTGCGCCTTGATCCGGTCCAGGTCGGAACCGTCGCCGAAGCCGTGCCGGGTGCGCAGGAATGCCAGCGCCTGCTGGCCTTGGATCACGCTGGTCCCGGCCGGCAGG
>DATIMB010000225.1:0-10216 GCA_035475875.1 Micrococcaceae bacterium | reverse complement strand
GGAACATAGACGACGTCCCATTCCAGGCCCTTGGAAGCGTGCACGGTCAGCAACTGGACGGCGTCCGGGTTCACCTCCGGCTGGGTCATTTCCAACCCGCCCTCCTCCGACTCCGCGGTCTCCAGCCAGCCGAGGAAGGCGAGCAAGTCCACCCGCTCGGCCGCCTGCATGAAGTCCGCCGCCGCATCCTGGAAGGCGTCAAGGTTCCGGCGCGCGTGGTGGATGCTGGAGCCGGGCCTGGCTGCCAGCTCGATATCCAGCAGCATGGTCCGCTCCACTTCGCCGAGCAGCGATCCCAGATCGTCGCCGACAAAACTGCGCAGCTGGCGCAGCTCGTCGCGCAGGGCCAACAATCGGCTCCGGCCGGCGTCCGTGAGCGTCCGGGCCAGGCTGGGCGGCCAAAAGTCGGTCGGCAGCTGGTCCAGCGCTTCAACCAGGCTGGAGTTGTCCACCATGTCCTGTTCCACCGCGTTGCGCTCATCCGAACCGGGCGGCACCGAGCCGCGCTCATCCGAACCGGGCGGCACCGAACCGCGCTCGTCCGAACCGGGCGGCACCGAACCGGGTTCCCCGCTGGCGCCGGGCTGTTCCCCGGAGCCGGGCTGTTCGGCGGCAGCCCGGCCGCGCTGCCGGGCGAGATAACGGGCCCAATCGGCGAAGGCCATCAGGTCCGCCGGTCCCAGCCGCCACCGGGCGCCGGTGATCAGGCGCATCAGCGAGTCCGACCGGCCCGGATCCGCCAGCACCCGCAAGGTTGCCACCAGGTCCACGATCTCGGGAGTCCCCAGCAGACCGCCGAGCCCGACAATCTCGTACGGGATACGGTGCGCCTCCAGGGCCGACTGCAGCGGTGCGAACTGGGCGCGCCGCCGGCACAGCACCGCGACCGTCGTCGGCTCCTGTGCTGGCTCCTGTACTACTGGCCCACGGGACCGTCCGGCGGCGGAACTGCCCGCGCCCGCGGCGGCCCTGCGATGCCGCAGGATGCTCTGCGCGACGGCCTCGGCCTCGTCCGCCACCGTGGCGTAGCGGCCCAGCACCACCTCCCCGGCCCCCGCGTGCTCCTTCTGCTTCAGCGGTGACACCCGCACCGGGGAGTCCGTGTGCCGGCGCGCCACGGCGGCATTGAGTTCGCCGGACATCACATTGGCGGTTTTGAGGATATTGACGGAGTTGCGCCATGCCGTGGTCAGTTCCGCCGTACCCGAAGGCGCTCCGGCGGTGTCCCGGAAGATCTCCGGAAAGCGGAACAGCTGGCCGGCAGAGGCGCCGCGGAAACCGTAGATGGACTGGTGCGGATCCCCCACGGCGGTGACCGGATGGCCGGCACCGAAGAGTTTGGAAAACAGCTGCAGCTGGGCGTGCGAGGTGTCCTGGAACTCATCCAGCAGCACCACCTTGAAGCGCTGCCGCTCCAGCTCGGCGGCCTGCGGGACCTCGTCGGCGATCCGGGCCGCCAGCGCCACCAGATCGCCGTAGTCCAGCGCATTGCGGCTGCGCTTGGCTTCGGCGTAACGGCCCACCATGGCCGCCACGCTCCCCCGCGTGCGCAGCACGTTGACCAGCTTCGCGGCCGCCTCGGTGGAGGCCCGGCTCTTCCCCTCCAGGTAAGGCATCGAGGCCAGCTGCAGCGCATACGCCTCCACCGCCGCCTGCACGTCCTGGGGATCCTGCAGATGCTCGGCGCATTCGCCGGCCAGCGCCATCACAGCCTTGACCAGAGTGGACTTGGCTGCGGTGAAGTGCTGGTATTCGCCGTCGTAGGCTTCCACGACCCGGCTGGCCAGCTGCCAGGACTGGGCAGCGCCCAGCACCACCGCGTCGCGCTCAATCCCCAGGCGCAAACCGTAGTCAGTGACAATTCCACTCGCGTAGGAGTGGTAGGTGGATACCTTCGGTTCCAGTGCATCCTCGGCGGCCGCCCCCGGGGCCAGCAGGATGCGGCCGCTGCGGGCCAGCTGCGCCAGCTTGGCCAGCTGCCGCCGGATCCGGGCGGCCAGCTCGCCCGCAGCCTTGCGGGTAAAGGTGACACCCAGGATTTCCTCCGGCAGGACATGCCCGTTGGCCACCAGCCAGACCACCCGGTCCGCCATCGTCGTCGTCTTCCCCGAACCCGCCCCGGCAATCACCAGCAGCGGTTCCAGCGGCGAGGCGATGATACCGGCCTGCTCCTCCGTCGGCGGGAACTGGCCGAGCAGTTCGGCCAGCTCGTAGGGGGAAACCGGTTCCTGTTCAAGGGCTTCGGTACTCACTCGGTGACCTGCTTTCCGGTCGGACAGAGGGGGCAGACCTCGGGAACGGGGCAGCTGCCGGTGAAACTTTCCTTCTTGGGGTCGTGGATCGCCTCGAATGTGGCGCCCGCCATCAGTTCAGCGGCCCGCAGGACCAGCGGCGTGGCCCAGTCCACGGCAGCGTCCAGCGGATCCTGCTGCTGCACGCCCACGGATTTGGTGCCATCTCCGAGCTGGGCCAGCAGCGCGCCGCCCGTACCGGCGCCCGCGGCAGCCCCGTCGACGTCGCTAAAGGCGCCTGCGGCGACAGCCGCCTGGTAGGCGCCCAGCTGCGGATGCTGCGGCACCTCCTCCCCCTTGGGCTTGCGCCGTCCCGTTTTCAGGTCAACAATCACCAGCCGTCCCCGTCCGTCGATTTCCAGACGGTCCACCTGGCCGCGCAGCCGTGCGGTCCGGGCCCTGACCGGCTCCCCGGTGCCAGGCGCAATATCAACAGTGAAGTCCTGTTCAACCGCGAGCAGGCTGCGGCCCGCCTCCCGCATGTCCAGGACGTAGAGGGCTAGTTTGCGCACCATCTGCTCGGCGCGCTGGAAGTCCAGCCGGCCCTCCCAGTTGTTCTTCATCCCGAGCTCCGGCCAGCGCCGCTGCAGCTCGGCCAGGTATTCAAAGCCGGCAGCCTCCGGCAGCTGCTGGGCAATGGAGTGCACCAGGGTGCCCAGGCTGCGGGCGAAGTCCGTGGCGGCCTCGCCGCCGGCGGCCTGGATGAACCAGTTCAGCGGGGATTTGAGCACTGCCTCGACCCGGGACGGCGAGACCGGCACGGGCTCGCCCTCAGGAACGATGGCGGCTTCCGAACTGAGCGGGGCCAGCCCCCACCACTGCTCGGGGGCGGCGCCGGGAACGCCTGCCGCAGCCAGTGCCGCCAGCACCCGGGCGGCTTCGGGATCCGCGTGCGCCTCGGATTCCTGCCGGAGCTCGGCCACCAGTGAACGCAGCGTCATGGGTCGTTTCACCGGTTCCACAGGCCGGGACTGGAGGCTGCTGCCCGGCGGCGGTTCCCACGGGGCGACGATATCCAGGAACTGCGAGGGCTGCAGGTCTTCCGAGGACGCCGCGGTGCAGATCAGCCGTTCGCTGGCGCGCGAAACAGCGGTGGAGAAACTGCGCAGCTCGTCATAGCGGATCTCGCGCAACCGGGCGGCGGGTCCCAGCTGCGCGGCAGCCTGCCGGCCGCGTTCCAGTACATCCACCAGCAGCGCACTGCCCAGCAGTTCGCCGCGCAGCCGGGTGTTGGGCCAGATGCCTTCCTGCAGGCCGGCCACGATCACCACCGGCCATTCACGCCCGGCCGCGCTGGCCGGGGTCAGGATTTCCACCGCGTCGCTGCGCTGGGCCCGCGCGGCCAAGGTATCCATCGGCAGTTCCTGGTCCAGCAGGTAGTCCAGGAACTGCCGGGCGCTGGAGCCGGGCAGCTGGTCAACGTAGCGCTCGGCCGTCTGGAACAGCGCCATCACAGCGTCCAGGTCCCGGTCGGCTCGGATTCCGGCTGCTCCGCCCGCCAAGGCCTGCGCAGCCCAGTAGTCCGAGCAGCCCGACTCGCTCCAGAGCGCCCAGAGCACGGTCTCGGCATTTCCGGCAGGATCCAGGGCGGCCTGCCGCCCGGCGGCGAGCATCCGGCCCAGGCGTGCCGCATTCTTGGCTTCCCAACCCAGCCGGAACATGGCCTCCGGGTCCTGCAACGCGTCCACCAGCAGGGCATCGCTGGCCCGGCCGCCGCCCTCGGTCAGTTCCGCTTTGCGCAGGGCCTGCCGCAAGCGGCGCAGGTTGATGGCTGTGGCCCGGCCGATCCGCGAGGTCAGCAGCGAAACAGCCATCTCGGCGTCGAGCAGGTCGGGGTCCAGGACCACCCGGAAGGCGTCCAGCAGCGGACGCACGGCGGCTTCATCCCGCACCGGGTTTTCCGCCACCGGAACCTTGACCGGGATGCCCTGGCCGCTCAGGTAGCGCTGCAGTTGTGCCAGCGCGGAACCGGTCCGCACAATCACCGCGATGTCCTGCAGCCGGCGGTTACCGTTGAGCTGCAGGTCCAGGATCCGCTCGGCCACCAGCCGCAGTTCGTGCACCTCCGAGGCCACCAGATGCGCGCTGACCACCGGCTCCGAACGGCGCAGCGGTGTGGGTCCGGAGTGCGGCGGTGCCGCACGTTCCAGGATCCGGGCCTTGTGTGCGCCCCGGCTGAGCGAAATACGTTCCGCCACGGCGCTCCAGCTGCGCGCCAGTTCGGGCTTGAGCCGGTGGGAGGTCCGCAGCACCGCCTCGGTGAACTGGCCGGCGGGCACCGCGCCACTGCCCCCTGCGGCCGGCATCATGCCGTTGGCCGGTGTGCAGGCCAGCCGGTCCCGCAGCCTGCCGGCCAGATCCGGGCGGGCGCCGCGGAAGCCCTGCACCACGGTGTCAGGACACGCCGTGACCAGCACGTCCTGTCCCCGGCCGAGCAACTCGAGCAACTGGTGAACGGCCTGGTTGGCTTCCTGGATGTCATCAACCAGGACCATTTCCAGGCGGTCGCGCTCGGCTGCCAAAAACTCCGGATCTGCACCGAAGAGCTGGATCACCGCGGTGATGATGCCCGCCGGGTCGAACGCGCCCGACTTGCCCCAGTCCACCACGTCCCGGTACTCCCCGTAGAGCGAGGCCGCAGCAATCCAGTCCGGCCGGCCGTTCTCGCGGCCCAGCGCGGCGAGCTCGGCAGGGCTGAGCCCGTACTCGATGACCCGGTCGAAGAGCTGCCGGACTTCCTGCCGGAAGCCGCGGGTCGCCAGCGCGCCGCCCAGGTCCTCAGGCCAGCGCGGGGCCTTGCCCAGTCCTTGGCGGTGACCCTCCAGCAGTTCCTTGATGATCAGGTCCTGTTCCGGTCCGCTGAGCAGTTTCGGCGCCCGCTCCAGGTGCGGAAGCCTGCCCTCCACCTTGGCCCGCCGCAGTAGGTCAAAAGCATAGGAGGCCCAGGTGCGGGCGGGCGAGGTGCTCAGGCTGCGGTCCAGCCGTGCGCTGAGCCGGTCCCGGAGCCGGGCGGCGGCCAGACGGGACGGGGCCAGCAGCAGCACGCCCGCCGGATCCAGCCCGTCCGTGGTGATGCGTTTGACCGCGGCCTCCACCAGCACGGTCGATTTCCCGGTGCCGGGCGCGCCCCAGACCAGCACCGGACCGCTGCCGGGACCCAGTTGCACGACGGCTTCCTGGTCGGGGCTGAGTACGGGTGCCGCTACGGCCACGTTCCGGGGGCGGACCAGCTGCAGCGTCGGTGTTTGGATCATGGAACAAGCTCATCATGAGCCACCGACATTTTTGGCCAGGACACCTAGCGTGCCCGGTTTTGGGTCCGCACGTCCCCGTCCGGGGCGTCCGACGGCGGCATGCCCGCCTCTGGTCTGCGGGCCTCAGGCCCGCAGGTTTCTGGCCTGCTGGCTTCTGCCAGCCGGTCCCGGATGGCGTCCAGCTGCACGAATTGGGCCTCGGAGGGGTCCCACCGTGAAGCCTTCATGTCCACCCGCCAGTTCCGGTCCGCCCCCGTGGTCTTCCCCTTCAGCACCGTTCCCTCGGTCCGGTAATGTTCCAGCGCCGATTCGTCATGCCCCTGCGGCGGAAGGCCAGCAGCCCTGATGACGCGCCACCAGGGAACCGCGCTGCCGTAGTGGGACAGCACGCTGCCCACCTGGCGCGGGCCGCCGTCGTCGAGCAGAACGGCCACGTCACCGTACGACAAGACGGCGCCGGCAGGGATCTGTTCGACCACCTCCAGCACCGCCTCAATGTACTCGGCACGCATGGGTTCCAGCCTAACGGCACGTCCCGGCCGGGAATGTCGGTGGGCGCCGGTACCGTGTGGGTATGAGCAGCTGGCACACACTCCCCCGGGCAGCATTCGACGTCGAGACCACCGGACGCGACCCGCGCAGTGCCCGGATGGTGACGGCGTCCATTGTGGTGGTCGACGGCGGCGGGACGGTCACCGCCGAGCACGAGTGGCTGGCCGATCCGGGGGTGGAGATTCCGGCCGAGGTGACCGAAATCCATGGCATCAGCACAGCCCACGCCCGGGCGCACGGGAAACCGTCGGCCCAGGTCACCGCGGAGGTCGCGCAGGTGCTGGGCGGGCTCTTCCGCAGGGGCGTGCCGGTCATCGCCTTCAACGCCTGCTACGACTTCACGGTGCTGGCCAATGAATCGGTCCGGCACGGGGTTCCGCCGATGGGAGCCAAGCCGGTGATCGATCCGTACATCTCCAACAAGCAGGTGCACAAATACCGCAAGGGCAGCCGGACCCTCACGGCCCTGTGCCAGGAATACGGCGTCAGCCTGAAAGACGCCCATACCTCCGCGGCCGACGCGCTGGCCACCATCCGGCTGGCCCAGGCTCTGGCGCTGAAATTTCCCGAACTGCAGGGTGACGCCCACTGGCTGCATGAGGCACAGGTCGGCTGGGCCGCCGCGCAGGCAGCCGACTTCCAGCTCTACCTACGGCGCAACAATCCGGCCGCCGTCGTCGAAGGACACTGGCCCCTGCTGCCCTGACGTCCGGCGTCCGCGGCACCTGCTGCGACCGATCTCACACCCGGCCGGGGCCGTGCCTGGAAGCGGCCGCGGCCGCCGGTGGTTCAGCCTGCCGCCGTACCGGATTGCTACGGATGACTCTACTGAGGTGCCTGGTGAACTTTATTCGCTGTTTCTGCCTCAAGATCGACGAAAGTTCCGTTTCGTCACATCGAGGGCCGCGGTGACATAATTTAGTTCGGCAGGTTGAGTCCTGATAGTGCGGCGCCGTTGGGGCCGGCACCGGCTCCCTGCCCACTCGTACACCTCACACGTGTAAACCTCTATGAAAGTGATTGCTTGATGAAAATCAAAGCCTTTAAGTGGCTGAGCACTGTCCCCGTGGCGTTGGCCCTGGCCGTTTCGCTGGCTGCCTGCGGCGGCAGCGCGGACGGCAGCAGCAGCTCCTCCCCCACGAACGCCCTAGCGGGCAGCGACCAGCAGACGCTGGACAAGTACACCACCAAGGATGTTCCCGCGCTGGACACGATCGACAAGTCCAAGCTGGGCCTGATCACTCCCGGCACCCTGCACGTGGGCACGCTTTCGGACGCGCCGCCGAACATCTTCATCGACAAGTCCGGCAAGTTCACCGGCTTCGACAATGAGCTGCTGCGCGCCATCGGCGACAAGCTGGGCCTGAAGGTCGAATTCGCCTCCACCGACTTCTCCGCCCTGCTCGCGCAGGTGCAGAACAAGCAGTTCGACGTCGGATCCTCCTCGATCTCCACCACAGACAAGCGCCGCGAAAACGTCGGCTTCACCAACGGCTACGACTTCGGCTACATGGCCGTCGTCGCCAAGAAGGACGCCAAGGTCAAGGGCTTCAAGGACCTGACCAAGGACAGCCGGATCGCCGTCGTGCAGGGCACCGTGCAGGATGACTACGTCACCAACACGCTCAAGATCGAGCCGGTGCGCTTCAGCGACTACAACACCGCCTACGCCAACCTGAAGAACGGCCAGGTCGATGCCTGGGTTGCCCCCTCGCAGCAGGCCACCGGCCAGGTCAAGGACGGCGACGGCACGGTCATCGCCGAGACCACCATTAACACGCAGAACTTCACCGCCTATGCCGTGAACTCCAAGAACCAGCCGCTGATCGATGCGCTTAACTCCGGGCTGGACGCCGTCGTCGCCGATGGCACCTGGTCCAAGCTGGTCAAGCAGTGGTACCCGGACCGCGAGACCCCGAAGACCTGGAAGCCCGGCAGCAAGGCGGTCACCCTCCCGTAGGGACAGGTTATGGACGCATTCCAGCAGCTTCTTTCAACATTCTTTGACTTCAAGGCCATGGGCGAGGTCCTGCCCAACCTGCTGACCGTGGGCCTGCCCAACACCATCATCCTGGCCGTCTGCGCGACGGTCATCGGGACGGTTTTGGGCATGGTCCTGGCCATGATGGGTATCTCGCGCCATCCCGTTCCGCGCTGGATTGCGCGCGTTTACACGGATATTTTCCGTGGCCTGCCGGCGATCCTGACCATCCTGCTGATCGGCATCGGCTTCGGCCCGGTGGTCCGGCAGATCACCGGCAGCACCAATCCGTACCCGCTGGGCATCGCGGCGCTGTCGCTGATTGCGGCGGCGTACATCGGCGAGATCTTCCGGTCCGGGATTCAAAGTGTGGAGAAGGGGCAGCTGGAAGCGTCCAGGGCCCTCGGTTTCAGCTACGGCTCGTCCATGCGGCTGGTAGTGGTGCCGCAGGGCATCCGCCGCGTGCTGCCGGCGCTGGTGAATCAGCTCATTTCGCTGATCAAGGATTCGTCCCTGGTCTACCTGCTGGGCCTGCTGGGCAGCCAGCGCGAGATCTTCCGCATCGGCAACGACGCGGCGTCCAATTCGGGCAACCTCTCCCCTCTGGTGGCCGCCGGCCTGCTCTACCTGATACTGACCGTGCCGCTGACGCACCTGGTCAACTACATCGACAACCGGCTGCGGTCCGGCCGGCCGGAGAAGAACGACGGCGGGACCGCCCCGGGTGCGTCGGCCAGTGCCGCCTTGGGTGCGTCGGCCGGTGCAGACTTGGGTGCGTCGGCTGGCGCCGCGCACGAGGCCAGCACCGCTGTCGTCGGAAAGGGAGCCTGAACCATGGCTGAATTCACCTCCGGCACGCTGACCGGCAGGAACCTGCACCTGTCCTTCGGGAACAACCACGTGCTGCGCGGCATCGACCTGCACGTGGAGAAGGGCACCACGGCCTCCGTCATCGGCCCCTCCGGCTCCGGAAAATCCACACTGCTGCGCGTGCTCAACCGGCTGATCGAGCCCGACGATGGGGATATCCTGCTGGATGGCCGGTCCGTGCTCGCGGACAATCCGGACCAGCTCCGGCAGCGGATTGGCATGGTCTTCCAGCAGTTCAACCTCTTCCCGCATAAAACCGTGCTGGAAAACGTGGCGCTGGCGCTGCGGAAGCTGCGCAGGATGCCCCGCGAGCAGGCCCGGGCCCAGGCGCTGGACCAGCTGGACCTGGTGGGCCTGCGACACAAGGCGGAAGCCCGTCCAGGCAACCTGTCCGGCGGGCAGCAGCAGCGCGTGGCGATTGCGCGTGCACTGGCGATGAAGCCCGAGGTCATGTTCTTTGACGAGGCCACCTCCGCCCTGGACCCGGAACTGGTCAAGGGCGTGCTGGCCCTGATGTCCGACCTGGCCCGAGGCGGCATGACGATGGTGGTGGTGACGCACGAGATGGGGTTTGCCCGCAACGTCTCCGACTCCGTGACGTTCATGGACGGCGGTGTGGTGGTGGAATCCGGGTCCCCGGACCAGCTCTTCAGCGATCCGCAGACCGAGCGGCTGAAGGGTTTCCTCTCCGACGTGCTCTGAGCCCGGATACCGGAACCGCAGCATCGGCGGGACGGCAGCCGGCCGGACGGCAGCGGGTGGGGGCCGCCGCCCACAGCGCCGGCGGGACGGCAGCCGGCGGCGGGACGGCAGCCGGTCGGACGGCATCGGCGGGACGGCAGTCGGCGCCAGGCGAGAGTCAGGGACCGCCCATCAGGGTGCAGCTGTACACGCCATCGCCGGCCAGGACGCGGATGCTGGCCGGGACCGCGTCCGCAGCGGCGTAGATGTCCGCCCCGCCGGCGGTCTTGCCCCGGACGGCCAGCCCCAGCAGGACCGCATCCCCCGGGCCCAGCGCACCGTCGTCGGCAGCCGCAACAAGCTTGGCGTCCGTCCGGCAGCTGTAGTCCCGGCCCGCGAACTGCACCTTGGAGGGGACGGCCCTGGGCCACAGCGCCCAGTCCGAGGTCTGCTGATGGACGGTGACCAGCCGGGATCCGGCGGAAATCAGCGCCAGCACAGCCACGAGTGCGGCCAGCGCCAGCCCAAGCCTGTTCGCCTTGCCCATGGCTGGAACTATCCGCCAAGGCCCTGCCGGTGTCAACGGA
>DATIMB010000224.1:0-3169 GCA_035475875.1 Micrococcaceae bacterium | reverse complement strand
AGATCTTGGGGCTGGCCATACATCGTCGAACAGCCCACCCCGGCAGTACTTGTCATCGTCCCGGTGGGTCCAGTGTCCTCCTAGTCCCCGTCTCGTACGTGGTTATTCCCGGCTAGGACCACGACGGCCACCACGATGGCGGCCAGGGTCGTGACCATGACCATCAGTTGCGCCCACGATGCGACCGTCTCGGTCCACATCAGCGCCCAGGACCCAGCAAGGTTCAATCGGCGGCCAGCAGCAGAGTGGTGGCAAGAAGCGAAGGCGGCCCACTGCGGATAAAACCGTCGGTGCCGGATGAAATAGTTAAGGCATGACGCAACCAGCTTTAGCCCACGCCACCGAATTCGGCCGGATGTATGCCCGGTCGCTGCGGGAAACCCCCAGCATGCCCTCGATCACCACCGTCATCTCGCAGCAGGCGAGCAGCCTGGACGGCTGGATCGGGTACATGGCGGCTAACTCGCTGGCCCAGCACCCCAGGCTCCATGAAGCTGTGTCAAACCCCGCCCAGTTGCGCACCATCGTCCGTGATTCCAGCAATGCCGCGGAGAAGCACCGTGACGCGGCTGCTTCCAGGGGTGACAGGGTGCATTACTACTGTGAGCAGGTATCGCTCCGGGCTATGGGACATGCGCACCGGATGCCGGAGGCGCGGGCGGCCCTGGCCGAAAACGGCGAGGAGAAGTTCGCCGCCCGGTTCGACGAATGGTGGGAGCTGTACCAGGTCCAGCCGGTGGTGCCGGAGGTGACCGTCTGGAACCAGTCGGTGGGCTATGCCGGGACACTGGATCTGGTCGCGAGGATCGGCGGCAGGCTCTGCCTGATTGACTTCAAGACCAAGGGCACGGACCGCAACGGCGGTGTCAAGGCGATGGATGAGAAGGTCGTCATGCAGTTGGTGGCAGGCATGAAAGCCGAGGAAGGCCTGGTCGATGCGGACGCGGGCAGCTGGGAGCCGTGGCGGTACGGCGAGGACCCCATTCTGCTGGGGGTAGCGATCGGCGAAACGGAGGTCCGGGCCATGCGGGCCAACCCGGCCGTGCTCAAGTATCACTGGTTCAAGTTCTGCGCGCTCCGGCGGGTGTGGCAGGCAGCGGCGGACGCCACCAGCGCCGGCACGGCACTGGTGCCAATAGCACCTCCGATGCCGACCCAGGTGGTTCCAGTCCCCGGACTGACACCTACGGCTTGAGCTCCGCACCGCTTGGCTAGACTGGGATCACCGCCCGGTATTCCATCCAGCAGTCCATCGACAGATAGAGGTTTTCCAGCATGGCCATTATGAGTATCCGCATCATCGGGGACCCCGTGCTGCGCACGGCGGCGGACACGGTGACCGAGTTTGGCCCGGAACTGGCCAAGCTGGTGGAGGACATGATGGAAACCATGGAGGACGTGGACGGGGCCGGGCTGGCGGCTCCCCAGGTAGGCGTCGGAAAGAGGGTTTTCACCTACCAGGTCGACGGCGTCCGGGGCCATCTGATCAACCCGGTGCTCGAGACCGGCGATGAGTTCCAGGACGAGGGCGCCGAGGGCTGCCTGTCCATCCCCGGCCTCGGATTCCGAGTCCGTCGCCGGAGTTGGACGCGGGCCACCGGCGTGGACGTGGAGGGGAATCCGATTGTGGTGGAGGGGGAGGGGATGCTGGCCCGCTGCCTGCAGCATGAAACGGATCATCTGGACGGCATGCTCTACGTCGACCGGCTGGCCGGCGATGACCGTAAGACTGCCCTGCGCGCCATCCGCAACGCCAGCTACGGATCAGTGACGGAACGGACGACGGCGAAGCGGGCGCGGACTGTCGGCTCCAGTTTTGCAGGCGGCAGCTTTGGCGTGAGTGCATGAGGGTCCTCTTCGCCGGGACCCCCGCCGTCGCCGTCCCCTCGCTGGAGGCGCTGCTGGAAGCCGGTTTCGACGTCGTCGCCGTGCTGACCCGGCCGGATGCCGCCGTGGGGCGCAAACGCGTGCTGACGCCGTCGCCCGTGGCCCGGCGAGCCCAGGAACTGGGCATTGAGGTGATCAAAGCTGGCCGCATCGACGCGGCTGCCCGTGAGCAGATTGCAGCGGTCCGCCCGGACGTGGCCGCCATCGTCGCCTATGGTGCGCTGATTCCGGCGTCCGCCCTGGAGATTCCGGTGCACGGTTGGGTCAACCTGCACTTTTCCCTGCTGCCGGCCTGGCGCGGGGCTGCACCGGTGCAGCACGCGCTGATCAACGGCGACGACGTAACTGGAGCGTCAACCTTCCAGCTGGAGGTGGGGCTGGACACCGGGCCGGTGTTCGGGACGCTGACCGAAAGCGTGCTGCCCACCGATACGTCCGATGTGCTGCTGGAGAGGCTCTCGCGCAGCGGCGCCGTGCTGCTGAGCCAGACGCTCAGCGCGATCGGGGCCGGCCGGGCCCATGCGGTACCGCAGCACGGTGACGTTTCGCTGGCTCCGAAGCTGGGCATCGACGACGGCAGGATTGACTGGAGCCAGCCGGCACTTGCCATCGGGCGGCGGATCCGCGGGGTGACCAGCGAACCGGGTGCCTGGACATTGCTGCACGGCCAGCGGATGAAGCTGGGACCGGTCGAGCTGCGTCCCGGCTCGACGGGGCTGTTGCCCGGGCAGCTGGATTTTGCGGCCGGAACAGTGCTGGTGGGGACTGGTTCGCATGCGGTGGAGTTGGCCGCCGTGCAACCGGCTGGGAAGAAGATGATGCGGGCCGGTGACTGGGCCCGGGGGCTGAGCGATAACGAAGGCGTGGTATTCGAGTGAGCAGGGATAACTCCGGTACTGGCGTCGCCGGCGGCGCCGGGGGCCGCGGCAGCCGACGCAACGAGCAGGGCCGGGAACGGAACCGCGGGAATCCCCGTGGCTTCAGCCAGGCCGCACCCTCTGAGCGGACCCGACGGGCGGACCCCGCCCGGCTGGCCGCGTTCGAGGTGCTGCGGGCGGTCTCGGCCGAAGACGCCTATGCCAATCTGGCACTGCCAACGAGCATCAGGCGGCACCATCTGGACCGTCGGGACGCCGGTTTTGCGACCGAACTGACCTACGGTGCGCTGCGCGGACAGGGCACCTACGACGCAATCCTGGCCAGCTGCGTGGACCGGCCGCTGGCACAGCTGGATCCGGCCATTTTGGACGCGCTGCGCATCGGCGCGCACCAGCTGCTGGCC
>DATIMB010000223.1:0-2674 GCA_035475875.1 Micrococcaceae bacterium | reverse complement strand
GCCGGCGGCCGTGCGTTCTTGAGGGCCGAAAGGTCCACCGCGCCGCGCAGGTTGATGCTAGCGGCAACGGCGGGATTGACAGGGCGGGAACCGGGCTGACTCATGGTTTTACTCTATCTTTGGCGGTGCCGGTGGCGTTACCCCGGCGGGATCGGTTACTTGAACTTGGCTCCGGTCAGGCCGCGGGTGCCGGCCAGCAGCTTCATCGGGTCCTTCGAGCCGTTCGCCGGCACGTACAGCACCACCGGCTCGCCAAAGGAAAGCTGGACTCCTGTGGTGGTGTCCTTGCCGCCGGTGAACACGGCGGCGTCATCGGCCACGTTGAGCTTGGCGCCATCAGACTTCGGCGTCCCATCCACCGTGAAGGCGAGGTTGCCGACCACTATAGAGCCGCCGTCGGAGGTCTTGAAGGCGTAGCTGGAACCGGCCACCGGAGCATGCGCGAAGGTGAAGCTGCCGTCCGGGCTGGCCTTGACGATCTCGTCCTGGTAGGACGCAACGTCGGAGATGTACGGGCTGTCAGCGATCTTGTCCTTCCACTGGCTGTCCGTCTTGGTCAGCCGGTCCCCCAGCGCCGCCAGTGCCTCGTTGGGCGAGAGCTGCAGATTGTCCTTGCTGCCGGCGGCCACCGTCGCGGTTCCGGACCTCTCCACGTTCGGGAAGGTCTGCCCGGGCAGCAGCGGCGCGGCCGAGACGAGCTTGTAGTTATCCCGCGGGCTCTGCTGGACCAGGGTCAGCAGCTGCGGCACGGGATTCTTGTCCCCCTGGGTGACGGCCATGACGGCCCGCGGCCAGGCCCGGCTGGTGCTGATCACCTTGGCCAGCAGTTTGCTGCTGACCACCGGTGCAACATCCGGATAGCTGGTGACCTGCGAGCGGACCTGGTAGTTGCCGGTGCGCAGGTCCAGCGCAGAACCGGCCACCCTGCCGGTCAGCTGCTTGGCGTCCTTGGCCGCATCGCCGGTGGCCACGGTGCTGGCCACCGCGTCAAGGATGCGGTTGAACTGGCTGTCCAGCAGGACCGGAGCGCTGTTAGCCGCGGCAGCGGACGACGACGGCGCGCTGGTGGCCGGGGTGTTGGCCGGGCCGCTGGCCGGAGCCGTGCTGGAGGCAGGAGCGGGGGCGGGCGAGGTGGCCGCATTGGCCGCCGGCGCAACGGTCCCTGCCACCACCAGGCCCGCCAGGGCCGCCAGAGCCGCCGCCACGGAAGCGGCAGGACGGCTCCGGTGGGTGCCGGTCAGGCGCGCGGCGAAGGACGCCCGTCCGGCGTCCCCGCGCGGAGCAGGACGCCTGGACTGTGGCGGCGCGGCACGCCGGGCGGGGCCGTTGCCTGAGGAACCACGCCGCTTGGGACGGAAGATCAGCAGCAGGATGCCGATGACCAGCACGATGGCGCCCAGCACTATCAGCGGCACGGCCGCGGGGGTGCTGGTGTTGTTGGTCGCCGTCACCGAAATGTCCGCCGGAGCCGGTGCGGTTCCGTTGGATGCGA
The DNA here is from genome assembly GCA_035475875.1 of Micrococcaceae bacterium. GTDB lineage: Bacteria > Actinomycetota > Actinomycetes > Actinomycetales > Micrococcaceae > Arthrobacter_M. Next base: position 1,182 of record DATIMB010000223.1, on the reverse strand, counting down.
GCAACAGCGACCAATCACCATCGGCCGGCGCCTGCCACTGGTAGCTCAGCTGGCCGTTGCCGGACTGCTCCTGGACCCACAGATCGGAGCCTGCAGGATCCGGCACCGTGGCCTCGCCGTCGGAATGCTTGGAGTGCAGCGACTTGAAGTCCGCATCTGCCCCGTCCACCGTCAGGTGCGCGGCCTTGCCAACCCAGGCATCGACGTCGTCGGACCGTCCCTGCGCCAGCAGGATCTTTCCTGAGGACTTCACGTTCACCGTCACCGGACCGTCGCGCAGGGTGCGGATACCGGAATCAATGACGGTGACGGGCGCACCTTGGGCTCCGGCCAGCGATGCCGTCACCGTGTCCGAGGGACGCCAGACGGTCCGCTGACCGATCCCAATCGCCAGCAGCACCAGGCCCAGGACGGCCAGCGCAATACCAATCTTTGAACGCACGAAATATACCCATCGTCTGCCGAAAATCAATGTTTTACCTCTCTTAAGGGTAACCGTTTTGTTATATTTCCTGCATTTGGCCCCCTTTTTGCGGCCCGCTATTCCGCTGACGGCAGCCGTTCAGGCATATAGCGGGAACCGCCCCTGGACCGCCGACAGGCGGATCGGGCGGCGACCGCGCCCTGCGGTCTTCGGGAATTGAGGCGTTGCTCACGCTACGGCCGCTGATATCCGCCGGGCGCTGATAATGTGTGCCTCTGGAAGCCCGTCCATCCACCGCCAGCCGAGGCGGCCCAGATCGCGAAAGCAGCACAATATCTTGTCCCAGGAAAATGACCTTGGAGCGGCCAAGCCCGAGGCGGCACCGGCCGAGGTTACCGTTGTGGTCCGCTCCGGCTTGGTAAAGACCCTGCTGTCCAAAGTCCTGAGGCCGCTGCCCGGCGCCCAGCCGCGGCTGCGCTTTGAAATGCCGCCCGAAACGACAGTCGAGGAGTCCGACGCCGACGGACCCGACGCCGGGCGGTTCGGCGTGCCGGGGCCCCGGATCTCCGCCCAGCACCCGATCTACCTGGGCTTCATGGGCGCCGTGGGCGTGGGACTGGCACTGTTCCTCTACTACGTCATGACCAATACCGCCCAGCTGCTGCTGTGGATACTGGCCGCGCTGTTCATCGCGCTGGGGCTGGACCCTGTGGTCCGCTGGCTGGAGGGGCGGCGGGTCCCCCGCCCTGCCGGAATCG
>DATIMB010000222.1:0-2134 GCA_035475875.1 Micrococcaceae bacterium | reverse complement strand
CCGAAGACGGATGCGGGCAGGTGCAGCAGCAGGAACGCACCGGTGATGCCGCCCAGCAGCGAAGCCGGCAGCAGCCGCACCAGATTGGCGCGCATGCCCACCAGCTCCTGCCGGTAGCCCCAGACGCCCGCGGCGCCGCCGGCAATCAGTCCCATCGCGTTGGAGATGGTGGCCTTGACCGGGGCATAACCCAGCGCGATCAGGATGGGGAAGGTGACAAGCGTTCCGGAACCGACCACCGAATTGATGGTCCCGGCCCAGAGGCCACCGAGCAGGATGAAGACGGAGTGCAGCAGGTCCACTGGTCAGCAGTTCCGGGGCCGGCTAGTGGCGCGCGGTGGCGGAATAGCGCCCGGCGTTGCTGGCCACGCTCAACGGCAGGCCAAACGTGTCGCTCAGGTTCTCCTCGGTCAGCACCTCGGCAAGCGGCCCCTGCGCGACGACCTCGCCGTCGCGCAGCAGCAGCGCATGCGTAAATCCGGGGGGCACTTCCTCAAGATGGTGGGTCACCAGCACCAGGGCGGGGGCATCCGGATCCGCGGCGAGCTCGCTGAGCCGCCGCACCAGGTCCTCCCGGCCTGCCAGATCCAGTCCGGCGGCAGGCTCATCCAGCAACAGCAGCTCCGGATCGCTCATCAGCGCACGCGCGATCTGCACCCGCTTCCGTTCGCCCTCGCTGAGGGAGGCGAACGGGCGGTTCAGGAACGTGGACATTCCCCAGGCCTCCAGCAGGCGGAACGCCCGGCGCTCATCGTCGCGCTCGTACTCCTCCCGCCAGCGTCCGGTCACGCCGTAGGCTGCGGTGACGACGACGTTGAGCACCTTCTCGTGCTCGGGGATCTGGTTGGCCAGGGCGGCCGAGGCCAGCCCAATCCGCGGCCGCAGTTCGAAGACGTCCACGGCGCCCAGCACTTCTTCGAGGATGCCGGCAACGCCGGTGGTGGGGTGCATGCGCGCACCGGCTATCTGCAGCAGCGTGGTCTTTCCCGCACCGTTGGGGCCCAGCACCACCCAGCGCTGCCCCTCCTTGACCTGCCAGTCCACGTTGTCCAGCAACTTCTTCCTGCCGCGGACAACGCTGACACCGGCCAGTTCAAGAACATCACTCATAGCTCTAGACAGTAGGGCAAAATCGCGCCCAAACGCTAACCGCGCCCGGCGCACGTCTCCCGGCCGGGAAAGCGCCGGTCCGCTGGCTAAACTGGTGTCTATGCCTCCCAACTTTTATGCGGTCAGCTATGGCCTGACCCTTTCTCCTGCCGCCCTGGACCACGTGCGCACCGTGCTGTCCGCCAACGGGGCCCAACTGCTGGAGGAGCATTACCAGCCGGACGCGCGGTTCGCCGTCCATACGGTGGGGCTGCGGCTTAAGGGCGACGACAACGGGGACCGGGCCGACGCCGGGCAGTGCGCCGCCGACGACAGGGACCGGGCCGACGGCGGGCACAGCGCCGGGCTCAGGACGCTGCGCCGCGCGCTGGCCGCCGCGCCGCACGCCGGAATGGACACCGCCGTCGTCCCTGCCCAGCTGCATGGGCCGGGACGCAAACTGGTCATCATGGACGTCGATTCCACCCTGATCCAGCAGGAAGTCATCGAACTGCTGGCCGCCCATGCCGGAACCGAGGCGCAGGTGGCGGAGGTCACGGCGGCGGCCATGCGCGGGGAGCTCGATTTTGCGCAGAGCCTGCACGCCCGGGTTGCCACGTTGGCCGGCCTGCCGGAGAGCGTGCTGGCGGAGGTGGGCGCAAAGGTCAAACTGACCGACGGCGCCGAACGGCTGGTCCGTGAGGCCAAGGCTGCGGGGCACGCCGTGGCCGCCGTCTCCGGCGGCTTCCAGGAAATCCTGGCCCCGCTGGCCCGGAGCCTGGAGCTGGACCATGCGCTGGCCAATGAGTTGGAGATCGTTGACGGGGTCCTGACGGGCCGCGTGCTCGGCGAGGTGGTGGACCGTGCCGCCAAGGCCCGGGCGCTGCGCCGCTGGGCCGGGGAGGAAGGGATCGCCCTGCAGCGGACGGTGGCGATCGGCGACGGCGCCAACGACCTGGACATGATGGCCGAGGCGGGGCTGAGCATCGCGTTCAACGCCAAGCCGGCCGTCCGCGAGGCTGCCGATACCCAGATCAACATCCCG
>DATIMB010000221.1:0-4530 GCA_035475875.1 Micrococcaceae bacterium | reverse complement strand
CCGGGGTGGAATCCGGGTCGCCGGTCAGGGTGCGTTTGAGCTCGCGCTGCCAGATTCTGAGTGGGTTGGCCATATTTGACCTTAAGCCTGGACAGACCAGGCTTGCATGCCGGCGTCCAGGCGAAGCAGCGGGTGCGCGCCGGACGCTGCGGCCTGACCGCCGGTCCTTCCACCGCCGGTCCTTCCGGTCTAAGCGGTGCAGGGTCAGCCCAGCACGGTATCCAGCCAGCGGCGCAGGAACGCTGCCCCGGCGTCGTCGTGGATGGTCTGCGCGTCCAGGCCCAGATCGGCGGCGGTGAGGATGCGGTATGGCTTGACCGGCACACCGTCCGCGGGTCGCACATCCACATGCGCAACCTGATGGTCGTTGTGGTGCAGCCAGTCGGCCATGGCGTAGTCGGTGCGCGAGTCCCCGACGGTGCGCCACGCCCGCGGCGTGATTCCCTGCGCTGCCAGAAGTTCGACGGCGCGACTGGCACCTAGGTCTTTGCCCAGGCGCACCGATTCGATGTCGGTCGAGATGATGGTGGGGTCGACGCGGAAGCCAGGACCGCCGTCGCCGTCCTTGTCCGGGGCGGCACTCCGGCCGGTATCGCCTCCCGGTTTCCCAACTGCCCAGGGCTGGCTAACCGAGCCGCCCACCAGGGTGTGGTGGTCCAGCAGCGCGACCGGCAGCCCATGCCGGGCCAGCAGGGTGAGGGCCTCGGCGTCGAAGCGGGGCTGTTCGCGCAGGTATTCCTCGTTGGGAATATCCACGCGCTGCTCCACGGACACCATGGCACGCTTGGTTTCGTCGAAGAACATGATGCCCGCGAACTGTTCCGCCACCAGTTGCCGGATATCGTCCCCGAAGGCCGGCGGCACCGTCAGCTCGCGGTCCACTCTGATCGGCCCGGCGCCCTCGAACGTGAAGCTGAACCAGACGGCGCCTTTTTCACAGATGGCGTGCACCACCATGTCCGCCGGCATCCCGGCCGCCAGCATCGGGACCATCACCTGTTCGCGGATAAAGGTGTCGGAACGGCCGGTGTTGAAGATGATGGGAATTCCCGCCGTCCCCAGTGCCACCAGATCGGCGATGATGCCCGGCTTCACCATCCGGGTGAGCGGACTGGCCACAGGGCCGTCGACGTCGAGCAGGAGGGCAAGGGCGGGGCTGGTTGTCATGGGCCAATTCTCCCAGCTCCGGCGCTACGGCACTTCGTCCGGGTAACCTTTTGGCAACGCCACGCGGCGGGGGCGCTTCATAAGTTCCCATGGTCTGCGCTTTTATCTAGGCTGGACAGGTGATCTTCAAAGCAGTTGGCGACGGACGCCCGTACCCGGACCATGGCTATCTTTCGCCCAAAGACTGGGCCGCGGTGCCTCCCCGGCAGGTGCGCCTGGACGAGCTGGTGACGACGAAGACCACCCTGGATCTGGAGGCTTTGCTGGCGGAGGACTCAACGTTTTTTGGGGACCTGTTCCCGCATGTGGTGCAGTGGAAAGACACGTTGTACCTGGAAGACGGGCTGCACCGGGCGGTGAGGACGGCGCTGCACCAGCGCACGATTCTGCATGCCCGGGTACTGGTCATCAACGACTGAGCGCCGGTGGTTGAGCACCGATGAGTGACCCCAGCAGACCGGTCATCCCGCCACGGCCGCCGCTGCCGCCCAAGGCGCTGAAGAGGCGGCTGGCGCACCAAGCCCGGCAGCAGGAAAAGCTGGCGCGGGCCCAGGAGAAGCGCCGTCTGAAACAGGAGCGGCACCGGCTGCGGCACAGCAAGGACGTTTCCCTCTACCATGGCCATTATGTGGTCAGCGGGGAGGACCTGGGCCAGGTCTTCCCGGGCGAGGAGCGTCTGGAGGATCCCGTCCGGTTCCGGCACCGGATCATCCACGGCGTGACGCTGACGCTGCTGGTGGGCCTGGTCATTAGCGGCATCGTGCTGGCGGTGATGATTTCCAATGGCACCGTGAAGCTGCCCACCCCGGCGGCCACGCCGGTATCCACACCTTCCTGCCCGGGCGCCACGTTCAACTACCCGGCCAACAAGGACGTCCACCTGGAGGTCTACAACAGCACCCGGCGCGAGGGGCTGGCTGCTTCGGTCGCCGCCGAGCTGAAGGCCCGCGGGTTCAACGTTGACAAGATAGCCAATCAGAGCACGGACTATGCTGGCACCGCGGTGGTCGTCTCCGGCCCGGCGGGGGAGTCGGCGGCGTTCAACCTGCAGCGCAACATCGCGGGCACGGAGTATGTCCAGGACGCCCGCACGGATGCCACGGTGGATGTCTACCTGAACAACGGGTTCCAGGACCTGGTGCCGGCCGGCCAGGTCGATCAGAAGCCGGGCCGTTTGTCCTGTCCGCGGTTCAGCCCGTCACCGACGCCGGGTGGTCCATCCGGTGGTCCGGCTGGTGGTCCGTCCGGTGGTCCGGCTGCTCCGACGACGGCGGCACCGGCTCCCTGACGAAGGCGCGGCTTTCGTTGAGTGTGGAGATATGCCCCTTCGCAGCGCCCTTTTAGGTGCAGATCCCCACTCTCAACGGGAGGGGTAGCGGGGTGGCGAGGGGTCAGCGTGGCTGGGAGGCGCGGACGGGGCGGCCGTCGTCGTCGAACTTTGCGCCGACGCCAGCCTGGATAAAGCGCACCGTACCGGCGATATGTGCCTCCAGTTCCTCCGCGCTCTGCTGGCTGGCACCGCGCGAGGCGCTCGCGGTCAGGGAGCCGTGGATCAGCTGGGCCAGGCTCTCGATGTCCGCGTCCGGCAGGTATCCCAGCGCCATGCCCTGGTGCAGGATGTCCTGCAGCAGCGAATTGAGGTCACCGACGTGGACCGCAAGTTTGGCGAAGGAATCCGCGGAGAGCACCGAACGCATGGCCGGACCGGGCGGCAGGTGCCGGCGCGAGAGGTCCAGGATCTGGGCCCGGACATAGAGCGCCAGCCGGTCCACCGGATTGTCCAGCGCGTCCAGCTCCGTTTTCAGCTCAGTGAGGAAGCGTCCGGTTTCATCGAAGGCGTAGGCCACCAGGAGCTGTTCCAGGTCCGCAAAGTAGTTGTAGACGGCAGTGCGGCCGACGCCGGCCTGGCGGGCAACATCGGTCATGGTCAGGCCGGGCAGGCCCTGGGTGAAGAGCAGGGTACCGAAGGCGTCAAGGATCTTCCGCCGGGTCTGTTCACGCTGCTCCGCATTGGTCGGGGCGGCGATTCGAGGCATACAGACACTTTACCGCGAACTGTCAGCAAACGCGTCTTCTGCCAGCGGAGACTCGGCTCAGCTGTGCGATGCTTTTTGGGCTGCGGTGGCTCCGACCATGCCACCGGCGAAAAGGACGACGACGGCTGCCAGTACGGCGGCAAGCGGCCAGAGCCAGCCTCCCGCGGCAGCATGGACGGCACCGAAGACGACCGGCCCCAGCGAGGAAATAATGTATCCGCCACCCTGGACCATGGTGGACAGACTGCGGGCATGGCTGGAATTGCGGGCCAAGCGGACCACGGCGATAAAGATCACGGTTACCCCGCCACCCTGGGCGATTCCGCCCAGTGTCAGCCACACGGGCCAGAGCCCGGGACCCAGGATCAGGCCAAACGGCAGGGCGAGCCAGAGACAGCTGACCGTGGCCACGATGGTGCGCAGGGAGAGCCGGCTGGCGAGCGCCGGGACGCCCAGAGCGCCAGCGACGGCGGTGATCTGGAAGAGTGATGAACTGGCGCCGGCTGCTGCCGCAGACTGGCCCTGGACATCGGCGAGCAGACTGGGCAGCCAAGCGGTGACGGCATAGTAGGCAAAGCCCTGTCCGGCGAATCCGAGGGTCAGGGCCCACGCGGCCCTGCTGCCGCCGACCCGCAGGCGCGGCAGTTGGGCGGTGTCGGCCGCGTCGGACTGCCGGGTTTCCGGCGGCAGCAGCGACGGTCGCGGACCAACCGTAACCGTCCACAGGCCCAGGGACAGCACCGCCACAGCGCCCCAGGACAGCAGCGCCGCACGCCAACCGACCACGGCGGCCAGCGGTGCCATCAGCACGGAGGTGGCCATGGAACCGATGTTCAGAGCGGCCGTGTACGCCCCGGTGGCGATGCCGACCCGGCGCAGCGGAAAGTCCCGGTGCAGGATGACGGGCACCACAACGTTGGCCACGGTGATGGAGGCGCCGATGATGACTGTTCCGAGGATGGCCAGTTCCGAGCCGCCGGAGGAGCGGACGATGGTGCCGGCCAGGATGCCCAGCAGGCTCAGGGTGACGGCGAGGTCCGGGCCGGATTTTCGGATGACGAATGAGCCCAGCGGTGCCAGCAGGCCGAAACAGAGCACCGGGATGGTGGTCAGCAGGCCGGACTCCGGCTCGGACATGCCCAGGGAACTGCGGATGAGCCCGAGCACCGGCGCCGGCGCCACGATGGGTCCGCGCAGGCTGAGGGCAGCGAACAGGACCGCGGCCAGAAGCCACCAGAGCGAGCGCACCTGCAGCGGACGGAATTCGCGAGTAGGCACCGCCCGAGCCTATCAACGTCGTCGGCGGCTGACCGTCGCTGTACGGACG
>DATIMB010000220.1:0-2833 GCA_035475875.1 Micrococcaceae bacterium | reverse complement strand
GGATCCGGAGGTACGGCCTGGTCCTGGTGCTGCGACCGACCCCGCCGCCGCCCCGGCTTCCCGGTTCAGGAACGCGCCCAGTTCGCTGATGGTGCTCATCAGCGGCGCCGGGAACACCACGGTGGTGTTCTTGTCCACGCCAAGGTCCAGCAGCGTCTGCAGGTTGCGCAACTGCAGGGCCAGCGGGTGCGCCATCATCGTGTCGGAAGCGTCGCCCAGCGCGGCCGCCGCCAGCGACTCGCCCTCCGCGGCAATGATCTTGGCGCGCTTCTCCCGTTCCGCCTCGGCCTGCCGCGCCATCGCGCGTTTCATGCTGTCCGGCAACTGGATGTCCTTCAGTTCCACCAACGTCACCTCCACACCCCACTCCAGCGTGGTCACGTCCAGGATCTGCCTAATGCCGGAATTGATCACGTCCGTCTCGGCCAGCGTCTCATCCAGCGTGTGTTGGCCCACCACCTTCCGGAGCGTGGTCTGGGCGATCTGGTCGATGGCGGAGTACACGTTTTCAATGGCGACGACCGACTTCACGGCGTCGATGACGCGGAAATAGGCGACGGCGGAAATGTCGACGCTGACGTTATCCCGGGTGATGATGCCCTGCGACTGGATGGGGAGGGTGATGATCCGCAGTGAAACCTTGGTCAGCCGGTCGACCACCGGGATGATGACCGCCAGGCCCGGATTCCTGACACCGGCTATCCGTCCCAGCCGGAAAAGGACGCCCATTTCGTACTGGCGGACCACCCGGACGGAGAGTGAGAACCAGATCCACAGCAGGATAACCACTACCACGATGATGACGATGAGCAGCGTCATGATGCTTCCTCAGCGCCGCCCCGCGGGCTGCGAAAAGGCAGCCGGGCACGCGATGCCGGCACACCTCCAGTTTACGCGCAATACCCGCTACCGCCGCAGTGCCAGCTACCGCCGGAGTGTGCCGGCCACCGCCGCACTGTACCCGCTACCGCAGTGCCCGCTACCGCCTGCCAGCTACCGCCCAGGGGCGCGGCTATCCGCTCTTGCGGCGGAACTCACGCTTTTGTGAGGCCGAACCGTGGGCGTGGCTGATCTTACTGCCGCTGTTGGCTTCCACCGTGGCGTGGTGGCGGCTGTTCTTGCGCTCCAGTGCCTCGCGGAACTTCTTCTTCAGGTCTTCGCTTGAGCCGGCCTCGCTTGAGCCGGCATGCTCAGACGGCTGCTCAGGCTGCAACTCAGACGGCTCGTCAGAGTGCGTCATGGGGTCCTCCTCAATCCGGCATCGAAGCTCCAGTCTGGCACAGATCCAGCACCGCCCGGACAATCGGAAAGTCCGCCGGGATCCACGGCAGCGCCAGCAGGTCCGTTCCGGTGTCCAGCGGCACCCAGCGCAGCGCGTCATGGTCCTGCAGAGGCGCCGGCTCGCCCAGCGCCAACTCGGCCAGCCACACCCGCATCGACGCCGAGCCGCTTAGCGGCCAGCCCGCCGTCGTCGGGCCCTCCACTTCCGGCCCCAGCCGCACCTGTACCCCCAACTCCTCGCGCAGTTCGCGGTGCAGCGCTGCCTGCGGCCCCTCCCCCGGCTCCACCTTCCCGCCGGGGAACTCCCACATTCCGGCAAAAGCCGGCGGAGCGGTGCGCCGGGCAGCGAGCAGCTGGCGGGGGTCCTGCAGCGAATCCACAATCGCGGCGCCGACAATCGGCTTTGGCTCAGGCTTTGGCTTTGGCTCAGGCTTCGGCTCAGTCACCGCCCCAGTTTAGGGCCAACTAGACTGGAGTCGGACAACGCCGTCTGTGCCGCACCACCAGACCACGACGGATCATAAGGGACCCCAATGACGCAGACACTTTCCCCGCGGCGCATTGCCCTGGCCATCCTCTCGCTGGCCATCGGCGGATTCGGCATCGGCACCACGGAATTCGCCATGATGGGCCTGCTGCCCAACGTCGCCGACGGGGTCCACGTCAGCATTCCGGAAGCCGGCCACCTGATTTCCAGCTATGCGCTGGGGGTGGTGGTCGGCGCCCCGCTGCTGGCCGCGGTGGCGGCGCGGCTGCCGCGCAAACGCCTGGTGCTGGGGCTGATGGTGCTGTTCACGCTGGGGAACTTGTCCTCCTACTTTGCCCCCGATTACGGCTGGCTGCTGGTGAGCCGGTTCATCGCCGGGCTGCCGCACGGGGCCTACTTCGGCGTGGCGGCGGTGATTGCCGCCTCATTGGTGGCACCGAGCAAGCGCGGGCGCGCCATTTCGATGGTGATGCTGGGCCTGTCCATCGCCAACGTGGTGGGTGTTCCGCTGGCCACCCTGATCGGCCAGCAGCTGGGCTGGCGGCTGATGTTCGTCCTGGTGGGCCTGATCGGCCTGGTCACACTGGCCAGCATCGCCCGCTTTGTCCCGGCGCAGAAGGTGCACGCCGATGCCAGCATCCGCACCGAACTCGGCGCGCTCAGGCGCCTGCAGGTCTGGCTGACCCTGCTGATCGGCATCGTGGGCTTCGGAGGGTTCTTCGCCGTCTACACCTACGTGGCCCCGACCATGACCGCAGTCGCCGGCTTCCCGGCGGACTTGCTGCCGGTGATCGTGGCGTTGTACGGCCTGGGCATGGTGACCGGAAGCCTGGTGGGCGGCCGGATCGCCGACCGGTCTGTTATGGGCAGCATCTATGCCTCGATGGCGTTCATCGCCTTCGTCCTGCTGCTCTATGCCGCGGCGGTGCACGCGCAGTGGAGCGCGCTGGTGCTGGTGTTCATCGTGGGCGCGTCCGGTTCGCTGCTGATCCCGGCGCTGCAGACCCGGCTGCTGGACGTCTCCCCCGGCGCGCCCACGCTGGCCTCCTCGCTGAACCACTCGGC
>DATIMB010000219.1:0-2215 GCA_035475875.1 Micrococcaceae bacterium | reverse complement strand
CCTGCCGCATCTTCAGGAATGTACGCTCCCGGCGCCAGCGCATGCGCAACGGCCGAAGCCGGGGTTTGGGCCGCCGCTTCAGCAGGCACCATTGACAACGCGGCGGGATCCACCACCGCCTCCGGCCTGCCCTCCGCACTGCACAGCACCAAACCAAGCTGCGGATTCCCGCTCCGCACGGCCAGCAACTGCGCCACCGATGACGACGACGGCATCCCCACCGCCCGGTCACTGAGTTTGCCGGCGCTGACCTCCGGCAGACGCAGCCGCATCTTGGCGTTGGTGATGGAAGAACTGGCCCCCAACCAGAGGAAGCCCGCTATAAACAGGCTGAACAGGATGTCCGTCGTGTTGGGCGGCTGCCCGTTCAGCAGCGGCCAGCCGACAAAGATCAACACCAGCACGACCACCACGATTCGGCCAGCCCAGCCCGCCGCCAGGGTGCCCTTCTCCTGGCTGCCCGTCGCCTTCCAGACGATCGACTCAACCAGCCTCCCGCCATCGAGCGGCAGACCGGGCAGCACATTGAATGCGCCGATCAGCAGGTTGGCCCAGACAAAAATATTGGCCAGCGTGTTGAACACCGCCGCTGACATGGTTTCCGGCTGCGGCAGGCTCAGCACCAGCAACCAGCCCAGACCGGCCAGTACCAGATTGGCGACAGGGCCGGAGAACGCGACCACCAGCGATCGGCCCGGCGTAGCCGTGAAGTTCTCGAACTGGGTGTGACCGCCCCAGAGATTGAGCACGATCTTCTGCGTAGGCCAGTGGTAGATCTTGGCGGCCAAGGCATGGGAGAGCTCGTGCACCAGGACTGAAAACAGCAACAGCAGCGCATAGATGAAGGCAATGCCGTAGGCTCCCGCGCCCAGACCCGGGAAGCCGCGGGAGAGCTGCGGACCGAACACGATGACCGTAAAAGCGGCTATCAGGAACCACGAATAAGCAAGGATGACAGGTATCCCTGCAATCCTGCCCAGCGGAATGCCCTCGCGCGCAGTCGGCGGCGCAGGCGCCGGTGCACTCACGCCGCGGGTCCTTCCGCCGCCACCCGCGCGGCAGATCCTTCCGCGGCCCAGGCCGTGGTTCCTTCCGCCGTCGTACGCGCGGCAGATCCCTCCGCCGCCACCCGGGCGGCAGTCAGGGCGCGCAGGTCGTTCACGGTGCGTCCCACCAGCGTCCGCCAGGTGGCACGGCCCGGATGCTCCGGCAGCGGCACCACATGCGGAATGGCCACGGTCACTACTCCCGAAGCCTGGGCCGAGGCCACCCCAGGGACTGAATCCTCCAGGGCGACACAGTTATCGGCAGTGATCGACGCGTCCTCCAGCCGCAGGCGTTCGACGGCGGTCAGGTACGGCTCCGGATGCGGCTTACCGTGCGTGACCGCGTCACCCGTGATCATGAATTCGAAATACTGCTCCGGCAGGCTATTGACGATTTCCGCCGCCAGCGGACCCTCGCTCATCGTCACCAGCGCGCAGCGGACACCCTGCTCGAATAACTGGTGCAACAGTTCCCGCGCACCCGGGCGCCACGGCACCTCCTTGCGCACCTGGCCAATGACCTCGACCGTCAGGTGGTTGATAATGGCCCGGCTGTCCATCGACACCCCCGACTGCTGCAGCACCTTGCTGGAATAGACCAGCGACTGGCCTACCAGCGACATCGCCTGCTCTGACGTCCATGCCCCACCATGCGCCTCTACCAAGGTCCGCTCGGCCGCAATCCAATACGGCTCGGTGTCCACCAGCGTTCCGTCCATATCCCAGAGCACAGCCTTCAACGCCCCATCGGCCGGGGCGTCGGGGAAACCGGGCGGCGGTGCCGCAGGACGGGCAGGAAAGGGTGAAAGGGCCTGAGAATGCATCCCTCCAGTCTACGGGCCGCGCCTGAGCGCCACTTGCGCGCACGCTGTGCGCGAAATGGGCAGGTCGCCTGCCTCAAGGACAGCCGTGCGCGAAATGAGCAGGCCGCTTCCTCAAGCGACCCCGGATGCGAAATGAGAGCGCCGCTGCAGCATCCCGGGCCCTGCGCCCGGCGCGACATGCCTAAGCTCTGGGCGAAGACGGGTCCACCAATACATATCCCGGGGCAGGGCCTCGTCGTAGGGTGGAGACGTGATGAGTTTTGACGAAGGAGCCACTTCACCGGTGAACCGGCTGATCGAACCTGTCCCCGAGGGTGAAAGGGTGACCGTCATGCTCGCTGCCTT
>DATIMB010000218.1:0-3412 GCA_035475875.1 Micrococcaceae bacterium | reverse complement strand
GAATTCGCGGACCTGCGTCCGTACCGCGCGGTGGAAATGGTCCACGTGCTCGACGACGGTGACAACATCCTGGTGGGCGTACGGGGCCCTGACGGGGACGAATTCACGCTGGTGATCTACATCGACCACAACATGGGGACCCTGGTCAAGGACGCGCAGGCACTTCCCGGGCCGATCGAGGATGTGCTGGAAACCATGCGTTACCAGGTCGAGGACCCAGACACACGGTGGACAGACATTCCGCTGGCCGATGCACGGGTCCGGATCCAGGACGCCGCGGAACGAACCTCGGCTGTTTTTCCCCGGCTGGATGCGGAGCAGTGGCCGGCTCTCCGCCCGCTGACCGAAGCTGTACTTCGGCTCGCGCCGGGCGGCGGAAAGGGGTACCAGCGGCAGGCGTGGAGCCGCACGCAGCTGGAGGAACTGGCGGATGCCTTCTTTGCCTCACCATTCGCAAATCCCCTGGGGACCGACGGAAGCAACCATGCGGCGCCCAGCCGTGCCCTGCTGTGGGCCATCCTCCATTTCGGCAGGGAATCCGCCCTGGCTGACCCGATGCGCTGGAGCCCGGTGGCCGCGGAAATCATCCTCGTGGATTGGGCGCCGCGCACGCTTCTGGGCCTGGCCGTCGAGCTGGAGCACCTGCCGGCGGTGCTCCGGGCATTTGTCCGCTACTGCCATGACCGCAGGGGGATCCGCGGCGAGCTGACGCGGGAGACCCTAGCTTCCATCGACGAATTTGAACCGGAGTTCCGGAGGCTGATCAGCAACCAGGACCCGGGGCCGATGAGCGCCGAAGCCGTAGCCGGATTCCACGAGATCATGCTGGAGATCATCACCCGCACGGTCGGGGGCGTCCAAGAACTCAACGCCCTCGATGACACTCCCCTGCCGGATGAGGACTTCGACTGGACGGGCATTCCCAAGGACATCCACCAGCGGGTGGCCGAGGTGCTGATGCTCTGCGACCGGGGCACTACGGCGCTGCTCGATACTGAACACCGGACCGCCGCCAGGCGTTTCCTGGCCCAGGCAGCCGCGGGCGACCCAGCCGCCTTCCGGCGCAGGGGCAGCGCTGACATGTCTGCGGCAGCGGTATGTTGGATCATCGCCAAGGCGAACAACAGCTTCAGCACCAACAGACTTTACGTCAAGGACCTGATGGCCCATTTCGGCGTCGGCGGCGCCTCGCAGCGAGCCAAGGTTTTCCTATCCGCCGTCGGGGTGCCGGCGGACAATCCTGAGATGGAACTCGGTTCCGCCGATCTGCTGGTCTCGGTGGCCCGAAGCGAGCTGATCAGGATGCGGGACGGCGCACGGGCAGTACTGGACCAGTACAGCTAGCAATTAACCGCTACCGGGTGGCGAAGTGAATCCACACCCCAATGATCCAGGTGCTGCCCGCCAGCGCTGCGCAGCCGAATTCGGCCAGGATTCCCAGACCCGTTGCTTTCAGGGCCGCCAGACTGGACGATATGGCCTGCCGGAACTGCCGCTGGCGGGCCAGTTCGGCCAGAAACAGGCCAAGCGCAAAGCCGCACAGCAGTCCCACCACGGGGACAACGAAGAATCCCACGACACCCAGCGCTATCCCCGCTATGACCGAACGGCCGGGAATCCGGCGTTTGCTCAGGGCCCTACCCGTCAGCACGGTGCTGGAAAGCATACCTGCGGTGACGCATACCAGGCCGACGGCAAAAACCACCCAGCCGAGCGGTTGGCCGATCGCCAGCGCCCACACGAGCAGACTGGCCGCGATCAGGAGGCTTCCCGGCAGGACCGGGACAACGATGCCCAGGGCGCCGATAAAGATCAGCAGACCGCAGATGAGGGTCCAGGCCAGTTGAGAATCCACGTTCCCAGTGTGCCAGCCCGCCCACCTACTGGACGCCCTTGATCTTCACCACGAAGAACGCTCCCAACAGGCCAATCACCGCGGCCACGATGTAGAGGGTGACATAACCGCCCAGCAGCTTGACGAACGGATAGGCCACCACGGGAGCCACCACCTGGGGAAGGGAGTTGGCCACGTTGATGATGCCCAGGTCTTTGGCCCGGCTCAGGGCCGAGGGCAGGACCTGGGTGAGCAGGGCGAAATCGACCGCCAAGTAGGCTCCATAGCCGATGCCGAGCACCGCCGCTCCTGTCAGTGCGCCGTTCCAGGTGGGGACGACGGCCAGGATCAGTGAGGCCAGGGCGATGATGGCCGAGGAACCGATCACGAAGGGCTTCCGCTTGCCGACCCGGTCCGTCCAGAGGCCTCCGATGACTGCGGTAACCATGGTGCCGGCGGCGTAGATCCCGGTGAGGATAAAGACGCCCAGATTCGGGTTGGGGAAATGCACCGCGTCCTGGAGGAAGAACAGCAGGTACAGCGTCACCAGATGGTTGCCCAGATTGACCAGGAACCGGGTCAGCCAGGCCCAGCCGAAGTCCGGATACCTGGTCGGGGAGATCCAGAAACCACGGACGAATCCCGCCCAGCTGAACGGGGGCCGGAGGACCGGGTCGAGTGACTCGTCCTGGCCGGCAACGAGGTACAGCAGCACGCCAAGCAGCAGGGCCGCGGCACAAACCCAGTAACCGTAGGCATAGTTCCCGCCCACGGTCGCCGCCACCGCCGCCCCGCCAACCACCCCCAGCACGGTGCCAAGGGACGCCAATCCGCCGACGTTGCCGCGCTGGAGCACGGGCACCCGGTCCGGGACGGCAGCGGTGATGGCCGCGAGGGCACCGTTGCAGCCCAGCTGTACCAGGCACCATAGAACCGCCATGGCCGCTACGGTTGGCGCCGCGGCAAGGCCCACCAGGGCCAGTGTCCCCAACACGGCGCCGGCCAGCACCCAGGGCACGCGGCGTCCCAGCCTTGAGGTGGTGCGGTCCGAAAACGTGCCGAAAAGCGGGTTGGCCAGCAGCGAAACACCGGCTCCGCAGGCGGTCACCAGAGCCAGGATGGCTTTCTTGCTGGGCGCGTCCAGGGCCTCCGCCTGGATCCCGAGCAGGACCTGGAGAGGGGCGAAGAAGGCGATATTGATGCCGACATTGACCAGGACCACCGAGGTGATCCACAGCGGCCGCACCCGTTCGGTTGGTTCGGCGAAGACGGAAGCCGCATCGGGCCCAGCGGCAGCTGGTCTTTTCCGGGACTGCCCCCGTGCCATCTCTTCTGCCCCGTTCCCCCATCCCAGCTGCTTCCGGCATCAGCTTACCGGCGCCGGTCCGGACTGGAACGGGGAGGAGGGAATTTTCTCAGGAGGTCCGCGTTAATGAATCTGAGGCGCACATCACCTCACCGCTCAGCCTTTCCCAATGACATCCGCAGTTCGGACGGATATACTTGTTTCACGAAACCAACTAAGGGCCGCGCACTCCCTTTAAGCCGGGCCCGCCCGCGGCACATGATGCCGCTCTA
>DATIMB010000217.1:0-1811 GCA_035475875.1 Micrococcaceae bacterium | reverse complement strand
CCAGGCACGGAGAGACCTCGAGAGCCGGGGTGCGACGTTCCTCTGGCAGGCCAGCCAGGGACCGCATTCCTGGTACACCATGGCCGATCCGGAGGGCAACGAGTTCTGCATCAGCTGAAGCCCCAGGCACGCTCCTTGCCCAGGGCAGCACGCGCTCCTCGCCGGGTCACTCGCCTGGTCCCTTGCCGGGTCACGCGCCCGTTCCCTTGCCGCTCGCTTGCCGGCTCACTGCCCCTTCCCTTGCCGGCTCACTGCCCCTTCCCTTGCCCGGTCCCTTGCCCGGTCACGTGCCCGTCGCTTGCCGGGTCAACAGGACCCGCCGGCGGGACGGCTAAACTCGACTGGTGAGTATTGCAGACCCCGCCGGCGCGTCCGGCACCCTCCCTGCCAAAGTTTCGGACACCTTCGACCCGCGGCGGTGGCGCCTGGTTTCGGGTTTCGGCGACCTGCAGGACGTGACCTACCACCGGCAGGTGGAGCGTGACGGTGACGGGTCGGTGCTGCGCGATCTGCCGACGGTGCGCATCGCGTTCGACCGCCCGGAGGTCCGGAACGCCTTCCGCCCGGGAACGGTCGACGAGCTCTACCGCACCCTGGACCATGCCCGGATGACTCCGGACGTTGCGGCCGTGCTGCTCACCGGCAACGGGCCCTCCCCCAAGGACGGCGGGTATTCCTTCTGCTCCGGCGGCGACCAGCGCATCCGCAGCCGCGACGGCTACCGCTACGCGGAGGGAACCACCAAGGAGACCATCGATCCGGCCCGCGCCGGACGGCTGCACATCCTGGAGGTCCAGCGGCTGATGCGCACCATGCCCAAGGTGGTAATCGCCGTCGTGAACGGCTGGGCTGCCGGCGGCGGCCATTCGCTGCACGTCGTCGCGGACCTGACCATCGCCTCCCGCGAGCACGGGAAATTCAAGCAGACAGATGCCACCGTCGGTTCCTTCGACGCCGGCTACGGCTCGGCCCTGCTGGCGCGCCAGATCGGCCAGAAGGCGGCCCGGGAGATCTTCTTCCTGGCCCGCGAATATTCCGCGCAGGACATGTACCGGATGGGCGCGGTCAACGAGGTGGTGGAGCACGCGCGGCTGGAGGAAGTGGCGCTGGAATACGCGCGCGACATCGCCGCCCAGTCCCCGCAGGCCATCCGAATGCTCAAGTTCGCCTTCAATATGGCCGACGACGGACTGGCCGGCCAGCAGGTCTTCGCCGGGGAGGCGACCCGGCTGGCCTACATGACGGACGAGGCGGTGGAGGGCAAGGATGCCTTCCTGGAAAAACGGGATCCGGACTGGTCCAGATTCCCGTACTACTTCTGAACCGCCGTGCAATTCATGGACATTGATCCGATCCTGAAGGCCCTGGCAGCAGCTCTGGCGGGCGATGGTCCCGCGGTGCAGCTGATTCCCGACGATCCCGAGTGGGCACTCCCGGCCATAGAACTCGTCCGGGATGCCCGCTCCAGCATCCAAGGGGACCCGGTGGCCAGCAAGGAGGCCGACGACGGCGGTTCGGACGCCGCCGGGGGTGGGGACCCGGCCGCCGAAGGTGCTGAGCCGGCCGCCGGCGGGACGGACGCCGCCGGGGGCATCGCCGTCGTCGTGGCCACCTCCGGTTCCACCGGCAAGCCCAAGCAGACCCTGCTCAGCACCGAGGCGCTGGCAGCCTCCTCGATGGCGACCGCTATCGCCCTGGGTGGGGAGGGCCAGTGGCTGCTGGCGCTGCCGGCGCACTATGTGGCCGGCATCCAGGTGCTGGTCCGCTCGCTCTTCGCCGGGACCCGGCCCGTGCTGATGGACCGTTCCGGC
>DATIMB010000216.1:0-8076 GCA_035475875.1 Micrococcaceae bacterium | reverse complement strand
TGCCACCGTCTACGCCTTCCTGGACCTGGTGCAAAAGCGCGCCAAGCGGCCGGCCGGCGCCCCGGACAAGTCGCTGGCCCGCCCGGTGACCAAGGTGGGCGTGGTCGGAGCCGGACTGATGGCCAGCCAGCTGGCCTTGCTCTTCGCCCGCCAGCTCAAGGTCCCGGTGGTTCTGACGGACATCGACCAGGCGCGGGTGGACAAGGGCGTGGGCTACGTGCACGCGGAGGTGGACAAGCTGCTGGCCAAGGGCCGGATCACGGCCGACGCCGCCAACCGCACCAAGGCACTGGTGACCGGATCCGTCTCCAAGGACGCGTTTGCGGACGCCGACTTCGTGATTGAGGCCGTATTCGAGGAGCTCGGCGTCAAGAAGCAGGTCTTCGCCGAGCTGGAGGCCATCGTCTCGCCCGACTGCATCCTGGCCACCAACACCTCCTCGCTCTCGGTCACCGCGATGGCTCAGGACCTGGCGCACCCGGAGCGGCTGGTGGGCTTCCACTTCTTCAACCCGGTGGCGGTGATGCCGCTGCTGGAGATTGTGCGCGCCCCGAAGACGGACGACGGCGTGCTGGCCACGGCTTTTGAGACCGCCAAGGCGCTGCGCAAGAATGCCGTCCTGGTCAAGGACGCGGCCGCGTTTGTGGTCAACCGGATCCTGGGCCGGATGTTCGGCGAGATCACCGCCGTCTTCGACGAGGGCACCGATGCGGCCACCGCGGACAATGCACTGCGCCCGATGGGCCTGCCGATGACGCCGTTTACCCTGCTGGCGATGGTGGGGCTGCCCGTGGGTCAGCACGTGCAGGAGTCCCTGCATGCCGCCTTCGGCGACCGGTTCCACCTCTCAAAGAACCAGCAGAAGCTGATCGACGCCGGCAAGATGGGCCTGTGGGAGACGGCCGACGACGGCACCAAGTACGTGCCGG
The DNA here is from genome assembly GCA_035475875.1 of Micrococcaceae bacterium. Classification (GTDB taxonomy): domain Bacteria; phylum Actinomycetota; class Actinomycetes; order Actinomycetales; family Micrococcaceae; genus Arthrobacter_M. Next base: position 7,147 of record DATIMB010000216.1, on the reverse strand, counting down.
CGGAGACTTTGGCGCTGCTGGACATCGGCGATGCCCCCTCCACCGCCGGGCAGGTGCTCACGCGCACCCAGGATGCGCTGGCCGATGAGATCGGCCGGATGCTGGACGAGGGCGTGGTGGCCGGTCCGGAGGATATCGATCTGTGCATGATCCTCGGTGCAGGCTGGCCCATGCATCTGGGCGGCATCACCCCGTACCTGGACCGCACCGGAGCCTCCGAGCGGGTCCGCGGCAAGCGGTTCCACGCTCCGGGAACCGCCTCCCGCCCCTGAGCCCCCATCCCCACCCCATCTACCATCGAGCGAGCGCTTGATGCGCGATACAGGCCTGTACCCAGCACCAAGCGCTCACTCGACGAAGGCTAAGAACCTCACAGCTAAAGCTGAAAGACTGGGTGGATGAGCCCTGACACCCCATTGACCCGTCGCCGCCTCATGGTGGCTGGAACGGCAGCCGGCAGCCTGGCCGCCCTGGCAGCCTGCGCACCCGCCACCACCCCGGCAGCCCCAGCCGCGGCCGCCCCGCCGCCTACAGGAGGCACCCCGGTGCGGGTGGGCAAACTCAGCGATGTTGCCGTGGGAGGCACTGCCAGCGGCCGCGCCAACGGCAAATCCGTACTGCTCTTCCGCCCCGACCAGACAACCGTCCTGGCCTACAGCGCCGTCTGCCCGCACGCCGCCTGCACGGTCGCGGCGATGAGCCAGGAGTTCGACTGCCCCTGCCACGGCTCCACCTTCCGCCCGGCCGACGGCAGTGTCATTTCCGGTCCCGCCCGGCGCCCGCTGACCCGGTTCGCGGCCGCCATCGACGGCGAGTGGATAACCGTGAGCGTATAGACGCACCGGCGGCGCCTCCGGAAGGGGCAGCCGTGTCATGCTGGACCGATCCACGGCGCCATGTGATAGGAATAGTGAAGCAGCACGCGGTTTGCAAATGTTCCTTTTGCAAACACTGATAATTTCAATACGCGGTATTTTCGATAAATGGGATTGGCTTTTATCCGTCAATTCAAGGTGAAGCTAATTACCTTACGGTTTATTACGGAAATCAGGTACGCATAGTGCATTTATCCGTTGTCGGCACCTCGGACCTTGTCCGCGGTGAAGTCCAGGTCCCCAATTCGAAATACCATGCGCACCGCGCCCTGATCCTGGCCTCGCTGGCCCCGGGCATCAGCCGGATCTCCGGCCTCAGTGACGCGCGGCATGTGCAGTACACGGTCTCGCTGCTGCGCTCCCTGGGGACCCGGATCGAGATCGACGGGGACACGTTCATAGTGCACGGCGGCCCCTACCATGCCCGTTCGGACTCGATTTCCGCCGGCAGCTCCGGCACCACCCTGTATTTTATGGTGGGGCTCGCCTCGCTGGCGGACCGGGACCTTCTTGTGACCGGGCAGAAGTATTTCCAGCGCCGGCCCATCGGCCCGCTGCTCTCGGCGCTGCGGCAGATGGGGGTGGAGGCCTACTCGCCCACGGACTGCCCGCCGATCGAGGTGAAGGCACGCCGGCCCACCGGCGGCGTCGTGCACATCGCCGGCACCCTCTCCCAGTGGGTCTCGGGGCTGCTGCTCACCGCGCCCTTCGCGCTGGACGAGACCACCGTCGTCGTCGACGGCCCGCTCAACGAGCGCACCTACGTGGAGCTGACCGTACGGATGATGCGCCAGTTCGGCCTTGAGGTGCAGGTGTCGGCGGACTGGCGGCGTTACACCATTCCGCCCAACCAGCTGCCGCAGCCCACCGATCTGGTGCTCCCGCCGGACATCGGATCGGCCGCGTTCGGGCTGGCGGTCGGGGCGCTGCACCCGGCGGATATCCTGTTGCGCGGCCTGCGCCGGACCAGTTCCGACGGGGCCGACCATCCCGAATCGGAACTGCTGGACATCGTGGCCGCGATGGGCCTGCCGATGGTCTACGATCCGCAGGCCGACGGCGTGAGGGTGCGGCACCGCGGGCTGCGGATGGGCCCGGTGGAGGTGGACTGCAAGAATGTCCCGGACATGCTTCCGGTGCTCTCCGTGATGGCCGCCTTAGCCGAGGGCGAGAGCGTCTTCCGGAACGTGGAGCACGTGCGGCTGAAGGAGTCCGACCGTGTGGTCGCCATGCTCCAGCTCAATTCCATGGGCGCAGACCTGAGCTTTGACGGCAGCAATCTGCGCGTGCGCGGCGTACCGCGGCTGACCCGTGCGCATCTGTCCTCGTTCAACGACCACCGGGTCCTGATGTCCCTGGCGGTGGCCGCCACCGCCGCGGAGGGCAGGTCCACGCTGACCTACCCCAACGCCTACCGGATCTCCTACCCCATGTTCCTCGATGCCATGCAGACCCTGGGCTTGGACATGGAGATCGAAAAAGGCTCGGCCCGTGAATCCGGGACCCGGCAGTCCGCGCCGGTCTCCGCCAAGGCCGTGGCCACGGTCGGGGCGGTCAAGGCCGCCGACGAGGCCGAACTGGTGACCGGCGCGGACTGGATCCGGCGCTGGGCCCAGGAAAAACCGCACGCGCTGGCCGTGGTGGACGCTCGCTGGAACCGGACGCCGCACCTGAGCTGGGCCGCCCTGGACAGCGAGGTGGACCACGCCGCCGCGCTCTTCCTGGACCTGGGCGTGGCGGCCGGGGACCGAATCGCCCTCCAACTGCCCAACTGGAGCCAGTTTGTGATGGTCGCGGCAGCGGCCATGCGGATCGGGGCGGTGATCTGTCCGATCATGCCGATCTTCCGGGAGCGCGAGGTGGCCTACGCACTGCAGCGCTCCGGGGCCAAGGTGCTGCTGGTGGCGGACAACTTCCGCGGCCGCCAGCACGCCGAGGAGGTAGCCCGGCTGCTTGACGCCGCCGCGGCCGGAACGGACCCGGCGCTGGAGGGCATCGCGGTGGAACACGTCTTCGTGGTGCACGGCACCCCGGGTACGCCGCGGCTGATGCCTCCCGGCACCGGCGGCAGCCCGGTGCACTGGGCCCCGTGGCACCACGCCTGGGCCAGCGCCGTCGTCGACCGGGCCGCCATCGATGCCCGCGCGCCGAAACCGGACGATCCCGCGCAGCTCCTGTTCACCTCCGGCACCTCCGGGCAGCCCAAGGGCGTGCTCCACAGCCACCGCCGGCTCTCCCGGGCGGCCATGCTGGAGGTCCAGCAGCTGGGCCTGAACAACTCGGACAGCATCTACATCCCGTCCCCGCTGGCGCACCAGACCGGCTTCCTCTATGGCATGTGGCTCTCCTTCACGCTCGGAGTGCCGCAGATTGTGCAGAGCGTCTGGGATGCCCGGCGCGCGCTGGAGGTACTGCAGGACTGGGACGGCACCTTTGTGCAGGCCGCCACGCCGTTCCTGACCGACCTGGTCCAGGCGGTGGAGGACGGCGCCCCGGCGCCGAAGCGGCTGCGCATTTTTGTGGTTACCGGCGCAGCCGTGCCGCGCGCGCTGGCCGAACGGGCCACCCGGGTGCTGGGCACGGCGGTGTGCGGCGCCTTCGGCACCACCGAGACCGGGCTGGGCGCCCTCGCCTCCCCCTCGGATCCGCCGGCCAAGGCCTGGGGCACGGACGGCCGTGCCCTGCCCGGCGTGCAGCTGCGGATCACCGACGACGCCGGCCTGCTGCTTCCGACCGGGGCGGAAGGGAACCTTGAGCTCTCCAGCCCCACGGTGTTCGACGGCTACCTGGGCCGGCCGGATCTCCAGGAGGAGACCTTCACGGCGGACGGCTGGTACCGCACCGGGGACCTGGCCACCATCGACGACGACGGCTTCCTGCGGATCACGGGGCGGGTCAAGGACATCATCAACCGCGGCGGCGAAAAGTTGCCGGTCTCCGAAATCGAACAGCTGCTGCACACCCATCCGGCCATTGCGGACGTGGCCATCGTTGCGATGCCCGATCCCCGGCTGGGCGAGCGGGCCTGCGCCTTTGTCCGGCTGGTCCCGGAGCAGACCCTGGATTTCCGGGGGCTGCAGGAGTTCCTGGAGCAAAGCGGCGTGAGCAAGCACTACTGGCCCGAGCGGCTGGAACTGCTGGCCGAGATCCCCCGCAATGCGGTGGGCAAGGTGCAGAAATTCGTGCTCCGCGAGCGCGCCGCCGAACTGACCCCGCAGACCGGCTCCGCGGCCTCCCGTGCGGACTCGAACAGCCAAACCAGCAACAGAGATAGGGATTAGGAACAGATGACGGTAGAGCAGGTAGCCAGCCTGGACGGGCGCGGCAGCGAAGTGGACCCGGCCAGCTATGCCCGGCTCCTGGCGGAGGTCACCGCCTGGGTGGAAGGACCCGGCGAGGACTGGGCCCGGACCATCGAGGAGACCGGGACGGTCCCGGCCGGGCTGCGGGCGGAGCTGAAGGAGCGCGGCTTCCTGGGCCTGGCCGCCCCGGTGGAACTGGGCGGGCGCGGGCTGAGTTTTCCGCAGTGGATGGGCCTGATGGAGGTCTTCTCCCGCTCGCACGCCTCAATCCGGATGATTGTGCACGTGGTCAACGGCACCTGGCGCTCCATGAACCCGCACGCCACCCCGGAGCAGCGCCAGAAGTACATTGTCCCCTCGGTGGCCGGGGACATTACCGTGGCCTTCACGCTGACCGAACCCGGTAACGGCACCGGGGCGGACATCACCACCAGCGTCCGGCGCGAGGGCGACAGCTATTTCCTCAACGGCACCAAGCACCTGATCACCTTCGGCGTGGACTGCGACTACTGGCTGCTCTTTGCCCGGCTGGAGGGCAGCCGGGGCAAGGACGGCACGGTGGGACTGCTGGTGTCCCGGCACTCCCCCGGAGTGACGGTGGAGGACACGTCCAACACAATGGGCGTACGCGGCACCGACCACGCGAGGCTGACCTTCCGGGACACCCCGGTCCCGGTTTCCCAGCGCCTGGGCGAGGAAGGCGACGGGCTGAAGATCGCGCTGGGCGGGTTCCTGACCCCCAGCCGGATCTCGGTGGCGATGAGCTGCGTGGGCCTGGCCGAGCGTGCCCAGGAACTGGCAGTGGACTACGCCCGGCAAAGGGTCACCTTCGGCAAGGCCATCTCAGAGCGGCAGGCCATCGCCTTCATGTTGGCCGAGAATGCCGCGGACATTGAGGCGGCGCGTGCACTGGTGATGCATGCGGCCACCGAGTGGGAGGCAGGCTCCGACCGCGCTCCGGCGCTGTCCTCGATGGCCAAGCTGACAGCCGTCGACATGCTCACCCGGGTCACCGACAAGGCCCTGCAGGTGCACGGCGGGCTGGGCTACTGGAAGTCCCAGCCGATTGAGCGGGTGTACCGGGACGCCCGGGCGCAGCGCTTCGAGGAGGGCACCAACGAGATCCAGAAGAGTGTGATTGCCCGGGACATCTTCAGCCGGGCGGCAGCTACCCAGAACCAGGAGACCAAGTGACGGAAACACCAGAAGGCAAGTACCAGGACAAGATCGCGCTGATCACCGGCTCCTCCCGCGGCATCGGCCGCCGGCTGGCGCTGCAGCTCGCCGCCGAAGGGGCCTCCGTCGTCGTCAACTACCGGCAGAACGCGGACCTGGCCAACGACGTCGTCCAGCAGATCAAGGCACTGGGCGGCGACGGCATCGCGGTGCAGGCCGACGTCGAGAAGCCGGAGGACATCGTGCGGCTCTTCGACGCCGCGGACCAGACCTACGGGCGGCTGGATTACTTCGTCAACAACGCCGCCGCCTCCGCGTTCAAGAAGCTGCTGGACCTCAAACCGCACCACCTGGACCGCTCCTACGCCACCAACGTTCGCCCGTTCGTCCTCGGCGCGCAGGAAGCCGTCAAACTGATGGACCGCGGCGGACGGATCGTCGCCGTCACCAGCTACGGCAGCATGCGCGGCTTCGCCACCTATGCCGCGCTGGGCTCCTACAAGGCGGCGGTGGAATCCTTTATCCGGTACATGGCGGTGGAATTCGCCGGCTACGGCATCAACGTCAACGGCGTCAACGGCGGGCTGATCGAATCCGACTCACTCGATTACTTCTACACCCTGCCCGGAATGGCGCCGATAGAACGGGTGCTGGAGACCATTCCCTTGGGCCGGCCGGGAAAGGTGGAGGACATGTCCAACGCCATTGAGTTCCTGCTCTCCCCCAACTCGGCATACATCACCGGGCAGACCCTGGTGGTGGACGGCGGCATGACCGTGGCCGCCGCGCCGTACTACTCCCAGACGACGGACCCGGTGAGCCTGCCGGAGCGTCCCACCCGGCGCTGAACGGGTCCTGACCATGGCTGAGCCCTATCCGCTGGTGCAGCGGCCGCTGCGGATCGGCCCGCTGACGGTGCCCCACCGGATCCTCACCGGCTCCATGCACCTGAACCTGGAAACCGGCGACGCCGAGGCGCTGGCCGCGTTCTACGTCGAGCGGGTCCGGGGCGGGGCCGGACTGGTCATCACCGGCGGCGCCGCGGTCAGCCGGGTGGGTGCCGGAGGGCGCAACTATGCGCTGATCAATGAACCCTCGCACTGGCCGCGCTGGCGCCTGGTGGTGGAGGCCGTGCACCAGGCCGGCGGGCTGATCGGGCTGCAGCTCTTCCACGCCGGGCGCTACGCGTTTGAATCCAGCTTTGGCCTTCGCCCGGTGGCGCCTTCCGGGGTGTACAGCAACTTCTCCCGCAGCGAGCCGGCACCGCTGGACGAGGAAGGCATTGCCGCCACCATCTCCGATTTTGCCGCCGGCGCCACCCGTGCCGCGGAGCTGGGCTTCGACGCGGTGGAGGTCATGGCCTCCGAGGGCTACCTGCTCAACCAGTTCGCCTCGCCGCTGACCAACCTGCGCCAGGATGACTGGGGCGGGGACGGCCGACGACGGCGGGCCTTCCCCTTGGCGGTTGCCGCGGCGGTGCGGGACGCTGTTCCGGAACTGCCGCTGCTGGTGCGCCTGTCCGGGGACGACCTGATGCCCGGCTCCTCGACGCCGGAGGAGGTGGACGCCCTGGCCGTCGGGCTCGTCCGGGCGGGCGCCGACGCGGTGGACGTCGGCATCGGCTGGCACGAGTCCAGGGTCCCCACCGTGCAGTCGCTGGTGCCGCACGGGATGTGGACGGACATTGCCGGACGGGTCAAGACCGCGCTGCTGGCCGCCGGGCTGGACGTTCCCGTGATCGCGGCGAACCGGATCAACACCCTGGCCCAGGCGGAACATGTTCTCTCCTCGACC